>NZ_JANSHU010000001.1:302414-323360 GCF_047461755.1 Synechococcus sp. R65.1
AGGGTGATGTGAGGGGGTGAGCGCAGGGCTGCTCGGCTGGCAAATTGCTCGGCAAACTGTTGTTTGATTGCCGTCACCTGCTCCTGCAGGTCTGCTGGAGGAAGAAGGGCTAGAAACAACCGCTGCTGGGGAGCGTTGACTAGCATTGCCAAGTAGGCAAGAGGTACTTTCCTCCAGGCTAGGGCATCGCCTAATTATCTAGCGACGCAGTGGTAAGAATCCCCCATGACCCAGCTTTCCCCTGTCTCTCCAGAGCCTCAGCCGGCTTCGATTCCCTCCTACCATTGGCATCTATTTCTCTGCGCCGACCAGACCAAGCCCAAGTGCTGTGAAAGGGCGGTGGGGCTGGAGGCCTGGGAATACCTGAAGCTGCGGATTCAGCAGTTGAACCTAGAGCTGGCGGGCGTTGGCTCTCTGCGCGTCAACCGCACCAAGGCCAATTGCCTACGGGCATGCAACTATGGCGTTCCCGGGCCCGTGCTGCTGGTGTACCCCGGTGGGTTTTGGTACCACTCGGCCACGCCGCCAGTGATAGAGCGGGTGCTGCAAGAGCACATCCTGGGCGGGAAGCCGGTGGCTGAGTACCTCGTTGCCCAAGCTACTCTGATTGCCCCTCAGCGCCCCTGATCCAGGAGGAGGTGAATGGCTTCCACACAGGCTGCCGTTACCCGCTGCAGCTCAGCTTTCTCGCTAGAAACTGGCGGGGGGATCAGCTTGCCGATGCGCACGGTGATGGGGCAAAACAAACGCGGCCAGCGGGATCCCTTGGGCAGCACCTTCTCGGTGCCCCAGAGGGCGACAGGGAGCAGGGGTGTCTGAGTGCGCGCTGCCACCAAGGCTGCCCCCAGGTGAGGCTGGGGAATGCGGCCATCGGGGGTGCGGGTGCCGTTGAGAAAGATCCCTACTGCCCATCCCTTGGCCAGAGCTGCTTCTGTGGCCTGCAGGGCGCTGCGATCTGCCCCACCTCTTTTTACTGGATAGGCGCCGTAGAACCGGATCACCTGCTTGAGCACGGGCACTCGGAACAGCTCTTCTTTGGCCATGAAGGCTACAGGGCGGCGCACTGCGTTGGCCAGCAAGGGCGGATCCAGGTGGCTAGCATGGTTGCTGACGATAATGAGGGATCCCTGGCGAGGCACATTTTCCTGCCCATAGGTGCGGCCAAAATACAGTCCCCGAAACAGCGGGTTGACCACTAGCCACTTGAGCAGCCAGTAGGCCAACCAATCCCGGCGGCGATAGCCCATCGCAAAGCTCGAGATTCTCTAGAGTTAGCAACAGCTCCCTCTTTGAGTGTAGGGGAGAGGGGTAGCGGAGGGAACAAACAGCGAACGCTAGCATCTAGACTGAGAAAAACCTCCAGCACAATTGGGGAGCGGTTCATAGGCGAAGTCGGGAGCCAGCAGTTAAGATCACCGCGCCTGGCAGTCCCACCTGGAAAAGGGGGCAAGGAGTCGTGAACTGTGACGTGTTGGTCATTGGCTGCGGGGTGGTGGGTTGTGCCATCGCCTATGAGCTAGCGGCAGCAGGGCTATCAGTCATTGGGATAGATGCTGGGGAGCCGGCCTCAGGGGCTACCGGCGCGTCGCTGGGGGTGTTGATGGGAGTCTGCAGCCGCCAACCCAGCGGGGAGGTGGTGCAGTTGCGCCTAAAAAGCCTGGAGCAGTTTGATCCCCTGATTGCTCGGCTGGAAGCAGACTTGGGTCGCACCTTGCCCGTCAATCGGCGCGGCATCCTCCGGCTCCTCCAGGAGGAGGAGGTAGCAGCCTGGCAAGAGACCCTGGCAGCTCGTCAACAGGCGGGCTATGGCCTCCAGTGGCTGAGTCCGGCGGAGGTGAGATCCCTGCAGCCTGGCCTGCGTAGCGACCTGGCGGGGTCTATCTACTCTCCCCACGATCGCCAGATCCACCCCAAGCTCTTCACGCAGGCGCTCTTGGAGGCAGCTCAACGCCGAGGAGCCTGCTTTTTCTTTCACCAGCCGGTTTGCAGCTTTCAGCGCAGCCCAGATCCCCCCTTTCGCGTAGAGGTGGTTCACACCCCATCGCTCACCTTGGCAGCGGGGTACGTTGTTCTTGCTGCTGGTCTGGGCAGCTCTGCTCTGGCCAAAGAGCTGGGCTTGCAGATGCCGCTGCAAGCTGTTAAGGGCCAGGCCCTGCGGATTCAAGCTGCTGGGATCCCGTGGGGGCCAGTGGTGGCTGATGGGGATCTCAACTTGGTTCCTTTAGGGGATGGATCCCTGTGGGTGGGGGCAACGGTGGAATTTCAGCCCCCCCACGCCGGGCCAACCCTGCTGGCTCTTCAGGATCTGCTGACCCGCGCCATCCGGCTTTGCCCAGCTTTGGCGGAAGCAAGGCTATTGGAACACTGGGCCGGCCAGCGGCCGCGACCCCTGGGGCAGCGCGCTCCCATCCTAGGGCCGGCTCCTGGCTATGCCAATCTGCTCGTTGCCACTGGCCACTATCGCAATGGGGTCTTGCTGGCTCCCATTAGCGCCGCCATCCTGCGAGACTTGATCCTAGAAGGCAAAACCGACCTGGACACCCTCAGCGCCTTTGCCCCCCGCCAGAAGTGAGTAGCACGGAGCACTAGCAACGTGGTCTTTGAAAATAGGGCCGCTTCTGCTGCCAGCACCAGGCAGTTTGAAGGATCTCAGCCAAGTTGGTATAGCGGGGCCGCCAGTTGAGGTCACGGCTAATGGCCGTGGCGTCGCCCACCAACCGCGGCGGATCCCCGGGTCGGCGCGCCCCCACTTGCACAGGGATCTGCTTGCCGGTCACGGCCTCGGCTGTGGCAATCACCTCCCGGACAGAAAAACCTTGGCCATTGCCCAAGTTGTAAGCAGGTTGCAGAGGCTTGCCAGCCGCCAGCGCCTCTAGGGCCAAGACATGGGCTTGCGCCAGGTCGGCAACATGGATGAAGTCGCGGATACAGGTACCGTCAGGGGTATCGTAGTCATCCCCAAAGATGGTTAGGTGAGAGCGCTGGCCAGCGGCAACTTCTAGGGCTAGGGGGATGAGGTGGGTTTCTGGGTCATGGGCCTCGCCGATTTCGCCGTCAGGATCGGCGCCAGCGGCATTGAAGTAGCGCAGGCTAACGGATTGGATCCCGTAGGCAAGCTGGAAGTCCCGCAGCATCTGCTCCACCATGAGTTTGCTCTGGCCGTAGGGGTTGATGGGGCGCTGGGGGTGGGTTTCCGGGATGGGGATCTGCTCCGGCACGCCGTAAGTGGCACAGGTGCTGGAGAACACCAGGTAGGGGATCCCGTGATCCCGCATCGCCTCCAACAAGGTCAGGGATCCGGCCACGTTGTTGCGGTAGTATTTGCCCGGATCCTTGACCGACTCGCCCACGTAGGCATAGGCGGCAAAGTGAATTACCCCTTCGGGGCGGTACTGCCGGATGACTTGATCTAGCCGATGGCGGTCGGCAATGTCGCCAATTTCCAAGGGCCCCCAGCGAACAGCCCAGGGGTTGCCGTAAACCAGGTTGTCGTAGGCAATCGGCAGGTGGCCATGGGCCGCCAGGGCTTTACAGGTGTGGCTGCCGATATAGCCTGCGCCGCCTGTAACCAGAAGCCGCATAGGCCAGGGGGAAGGAAATCCCTGTCTAGAATACAGCCATTCTCGCAGACCTCGGCAATTGCCCCGGCCTATTCCAAAAGCTGCTGCCACTCGAGATGAGGCTGCCAAGCTTCTGCCAGGCGATCCAGCAGTTCTTCCCGCTGCTGGGCGTAGTGGCCCTCCAGCTCTGGCAAGGGATCCCAGCCTTTTTGTCGGCGCAGCCAGTTTAGCCATTGCCGCCGCCAGCGGTGGTTGTCGAAGAGGCCGTGTAGATAGCTGCCCCAGACCCGGCCTGTGGGATCCCGCCAACCCAAGCCTTCTTGCTCAAAGATTGGCAGGCAGCCTGAGGAATTGGCCTGGGTGGATCCTTGGTGGATCTCATACCCCTGGACAGGGGTGGTGGCAGGCCAGCGGCTTTGTGTTTGCACCTGCTGGGTGACCTTGGTGGGCTGCAAGACGGTGGTCAGCGGCAAGAGGCCCAACCCGGGGTAGGTGCCGGCAACTCCCTCTCGGCCTTCAGGATCGGCGATGGTTTGTCCCAACATCTGCAGCCCGCCGCAGATGCCAACAATGTGGCCGGAATAGTGGCGCAGTTGGTCGGCTAGGCCACTCTGGCGCAGCACCAGCAGATCCTTGAGGGTGGTTTTGCTGCCGGGCAGGATGACCACATCGGGGGATCCCAGGCTCTGGCCAGGGACAACCCAGCGCAGATGGACGCTGGGCTCTGCTAGCAAGGGGTCGAAGTCGGAGAAATTGGCCACCTGGGGCAGGCGAACCACGGCAATCTCCAGCCGGTCTCCCCGCCGGGGACGGCGAACTTCCCAGAGGTGGGGGCCGGCCTCCAGGCCCAGCGAATCTTCCTGCGGCAGCGCCCAGTCCAGCCAGGGCAGAACTCCGACCACGGGGATCCCGGTGTAGTTCTCCAGCCAATCGAGGCCAGGCTGCAGCAGCTCCCGCGCGCCGCGAAACTTGTTGATGACAATGCCGCGGATCAGGGCCCGTTCCTCTGGCTCTAGCAACTGCAGGGTGCCCACCACATGGGCTAGCGCCCCCCCTCGGTCAATATCTGCCACCAGCCAGGTGGGGGATCCCAGATGCAAAGCCACCCGCATGTTGGCCAGATCCCGCTGCTTGAGGTTGACCTCTGCCGGACTGCCTGCCCCCTCGCAGACAATCCACTCGTACTGCTGCTGCAGGCGAGCCAGGGCTGTTTTCACCGCCTCCCAGGCAGGCGCAAACCAGCGCTCGTAATACTCACTGGCACAACAGGTGTCCACCGCCACGCCGTTGAGGACCACCTGGGAAGTTAGGTTGCCCTGGGGCTTGAGCAAAATCGGGTTCATCTCCACGGCGGGCGGGATCCCGGCGGCCCAGGCCTGCAGGGCCTGCGCGTAGGCAATCTCGTGGCCCTCGGCAGTGACATAGGCATTCAGCGACATGTTCTGGGCCTTGAAGGGGGAAACCCTCTTCCCCGCCTTCTTCAGGAGGCGACAGAGGGCAGCCACCAAAAGGGTCTTGCCCACATGGGAAGCTGTCCCCACCACCATCAAGGAGCGGCACAGCTGGGCCATTGCGGATCCCCTGAGCTTTTCGACGGGCAGACCCTCCCTCCAAAGGGGCAGAAGAAAAGGGAGGGAAGCAGCTTCCTCTCCCACGCAAACTCACTCAAGCTGGGGCAGATGGATTCGAACCACCGAATGGCGGGACCAAAACCCGCTGCCTTACCACTTGGCGATGCCCCAATTTACCTTGCCTAGCTAGCTCAATATAGCGATGTGGCTTTGAATCTGTCAACGGTTCCTTGGTCGCCTAGGTCGTGGGGAAGCTGCAGCTATTTGCCAGAGGGCCAGAGTCGACCTCAGAAGGGCTGGGCAGCTGGGGGATGGGGACCACTTCGAAGAAGTAGGCCCGGATCTCCGGCCCAAAGTAAATGACATCCCCACTTCTCAGGTAGTGGGTAGCCACGCGGCTGCCGTTGACGAATACGCCGTTGGTGCTGGAGTGCCCTTGGCGGTCGCCGTCGATGAGACAGTAGGTAAACCCTGTGCGGCTAGACCGGGTAGGCACCCGCACCAGGTAAGCATGGCGGCGCGAGACAAACTGGTTGACAATCTGGATGGTGTTGGAAGGGTCCCGGCCAATGGTGTAGATATCCCCCCGCAGGATGTAGCTGCAGGGCCGCACAGGATGACAGAGGCAAAGGGTGAACTCCGGATAGGACAGAGGCTGCTCGGGAACTGGCTCGAACAGCTCTTCTGCCAGTTCCAACTCCTGGCTAGCGGACAGCTGTGCTCCGCCCACTGCTGTAGTCGCAGTAAAAAAGTCGTTGAGGTTAGATGGCAACGGCTTTCCCTCTCCCACCTTCAAGTACACCCCACTCAACCTAGGCTTTCCAGGCAACTCACAAAACCCGCAACTTGCAGGTTCCCACCTCCTCCAAATTTTGCATCAGGCAGAGCTTTTCTCTGGCTGTCTGGGCCCGCTTGGAGCGGCAAGCCTTGCTAGCAGACAGGCTATTCTGGGTAGCAGGTCTATAGCTTACTTTATAACCCTAAGGTGCGGATGTGACGGAAGCTCTGTTGCGTCGGTTGGATGTGGCTACAGAAGCGGCTCTGGAGGCGGCAGCACTGTTGCGGGAGTACGTGGACAAAGCTCTGGCTATTGAGGAGAAACGTCCAGGGGACTTGGTGACAGCAGCAGACCGCGCTTCCGAGGAGCTCATCTTGAAGATCCTGAGGCGCCACTTCCCCGAAGATGGGATCTTGACGGAGGAATCGGGCCAGCAGGGATCCCCAGAAGGCACCTACACCTGGGCGATCGATCCCTTAGATGGCACCACCAACTTTGCCCACGGCTACCCCTTTGCGGCCGTCTCTATTGGCCTGCTGGAGGGGCGGGAGCCGGTGCTAGGGGTGGTCTGCGACATCTTTCGGGGGGATCTCTTTCGCGCCGTACAAGGGATGGGAGCCACCCGCAACCGCAAACCCATCCGCGTCTCCTCTACTACCGAACTCTCCCGCAGTCTCCTGGTTACTGGCTTTGCCTACGACCGCCGGGAAACTCCGGACAACAACTACGCTGAGTTCTGCCACTTCACCCACCTCACCCAGGGAGTGCGGCGAGGGGGATCGGCTGCCCTTGACCTGGCCTACGTGGCCACTGGCCAGTTGGACGGCTATTGGGAGCGGGGTCTCTCCCCTTGGGACATTGCCGCTGGGATTGTCTTGGTGCGAGAGGCCGGCGGCAAGGTTACCGCCTACGACGGCAGCCCGGTAGATGTGTACAGTGGCCGCCTGCTGGCCAGCAACGGCTGGCTCCATGCTGCTCTCCAAGAAGAACTGGCCCAGGTCAGCCCCCTGCCGGTTTCCTTCCCCCTGCGGCGGAATCGCCAGCTCGGAGAGCGCAGCAGCTAAAGTCAAAGTCTACGTAAAGGCCAGCAAGTCATGGCGCTTTTGCAAAGCAAGGGAGGCCACTTAGTCGGGAAAAGACTCCGGCGTTGTTGTTGGGCGGCAGGGTTTGGCCTGGCGCTTCTCTTGGGGATCCCCGCCTATCCTCAGCCTGCCCAAAAGCCAGCCTCAGCCGCCCTCGTGGGTTCCGACTCCCGTTGGGCCCAAATTCGGGCGCGGGGCCGTCTGCGGGTTGGCCTGGATCCCAGCTTGGGCCCTGCCTACCTCTACACCGACCTGGGGCGAAAAACCTACGCCGGCTTTGAGTGGGAGATCCTCGAGGCCATTGCCCAGACGCTAGAGGTGCGGCTTGAACCTGTCTACATCCCCTGGAGCCAGCAGTTGACGGCCTTGCAGGCGGATGAGGTGGATCTCATCTGGGGAGCACGGGAAGGTCTGGGCCTGGATTCGCAGCAGTTTCTCGCCACCCGACCCTACTACCTCAGCCCCCAGCGCTTGGTGGTGCGGGATCCTGGGCAAGGGGAGCCCCCTATCCAGTCTCTGGCCCAGCTCTTTGGCCGCAAGGTGGGCATTGTAGTCAATAGTACGGGAGCAGCGCTGTTGGAAGCCTACAACGAGAGGCGGGGCAACCCCATCCGGCTCTTTGCCACCAGCAACCCCGAGCGCCTGTTTGCCCAGCTCCAGGCCGGCCAGTTGGATGCAGTGCTCGTCGATCAGCCCGTGGCTGTCCTGGGCCTGCGGCAGGCGGGATCCCGGCTGCGCCTAGTGGGGCCGCCTCTCTTCCCCATACCTTTGGTGGGAGTGGTATCCTCGCAGCACCCTTCCTTGAAGGAAGCGGTGGATGCGGCGATCGCAGCCCTGGCTGAAAATGGAACTCTGCAGCAAATCTTGGAGAGGTGGCAACTATGGGAGCCAACGCTGATGTCCCCCGCATTGACCGGGGGCTAGCCCGTTATGAGACTGACCACTTTGCCATCCTGGGTGTGCCCCTCACCGCCGACCCCAAGAGGATTCGGCGCGGCTACCTGCAGGCGGCCAAGGCCCTGCACCCGGATCGCTTTGTCGGGGATCCGGAAGGGGCAGAGCGGGCCAATGTCCTCTTTGCCAAGCTGGTCAACCCGGCCAACGAGGTGCTGACCAAAGAGCGGGAGCGGTCGGAATACGAGGCTCTGCTCAAGCTGCGCATCCAACGGCTACTGGAGTCGCCGCCTGCAGATCTCTGGCCTACGGGAGAGGCAGTCAAAGGTTTGGCCGAGTCTCCCAACTGGGAGGAAGAGTATGTCCAGCGGGTGGAAAAGCTGGCCAAAGAGCAATACAGCTCCCTGGCCACCCTGCTGGAGAAAACCGAGCAACTGAGCGAGCTCAACCTGGCCTATCTGTTGCTCAAGGCTGGCTACAAGGCAAGCCCAGCTCCTGCTGCCAAAACCACCCCCCTGGGCGGGATCCCGGCCAGCCCCCCAGCTCCGCCGCCCCCTTCTCCTGCCGCCCCGCCTCCACCTCCCCAACCCAGTCCTGCCGAGACCCGCTTCCTGCAGGCCCTGGACATGATCGAGCGCAAGCAGTACCGGGCTGCCATCCAGTACTTAAACTTTGCCATCAGCGCCCAGCCCAACGTGGCCCGCTACTACCTGCACCGGGGTATTGCCCACCTGAAGCAGGGCAACGCCGGTATGGCCAAGGCTGACTTTCTGCAGGCCAGTCGCCTAGAACCCAACAACGCCGAGTTGATGGCCGAAGTGCGCCGCTGGCTGCAGCAGGTCACCACCCAGCAGCCGGTTCCCGTTCCCTCGGCTAGCCGTCAGACCTCCCAGCCCCAAAAGGTGGTGCCGCCCTCCCGCAAGGGAGACAGCGGTGGCTTCTGGAGCCGCCTCTTCGGCATCTTCGGCAAGAAAAAGTAGGCTCAGCTCCCTTCAGGAAGCGCCCGCCAGCACCAGCAGCGTGACCAGGGATCCCGTGTTCCAGAGGCTGTGGAGCAGGATGGGGGCTAGCAGGTTGCGGCTGTGGCTGTACACCACTCCCAGCACTACCCCCAGCATGGTCAAGGGCAGCAAATCGGCAAGGTTGAGGTGAGCAATGGCAAAGGTGAAGGCGCTTAGAGCAATGGCAGCCCCCATCGGCAGGTAACGGCCCAGCGTCGGCAGCCAAAAACCCCGAAACAGCACCTCCTCAAAAACGGGGGCACAGACAGAGACCACAGCTAGAAATAGCAACCGCGCCCCCCAGCCGTGGCTCTCCAAAAGCAGCGGCAAAATGGGGTTGCCGCCCCCCGCCTGCGGCAGCAGTAGCTGCGACAGCGCCGCCGCCAGCACCACCAGCGGTAGGGCCGCCCCGTAGCCGCACAGGCCCCAGAGCAGCCAAGGACCCCCTAGGCGCACCTGCAGCACTTTTTGCCAGCCTGGGTAGGCACGTAGGAGCCAGGACAATAGCCCTGCCCCCAGCAAAGCCCCAGAGTTGTAGGTGAGAAACAGGGTCGCTCCTTGGTGCCAAGGGCTAAGCTGCTGGGCTCCCAGGCCAAGGAGGGTGGTGTAGAGTCGAGGCACCAAGGCGCTGAGAAGAAGAAACCCCAGGAACCATCCCGTTAGCACTGCCTGCGCCCCGATCCCTGGCCAAGGCACCTCCCAGGGAGGACCCACGAGAGAACGTTGGCGCCAGAAGCTCCAGCCCAGCCAGCCCACTAGGAGGATCAGCCCCAGCAGCGCCCCCAGCAGGGGGATCCCGCCCACCACCGCCAGCCGGAACAAAGCTGCCAGAGCCAATTTTTCCTGCTGCTGGTTAAGGGCATTGAGGCTGTCGCCGCGCTGTTGTAGCCGGTAGAGCTGCTGCAGGGCCACCGCCTCAAACCAGCCGTCCAGGTGGTTGCGGAGGTGTACCTCGGCCTCTGGCAGGATACGCCGCGGCGTCCCCCACAGCCCCTGCAAGACCTGGGCTGCTTCCTTTTGCGGGGATTCCAACTCGAAGGGACGGCTGGGATCAACCACTTGCTGCCACTGCCGGTGGGCCGCCTCCAGATCCTCCTGGTAAGCGTAGAGCAAGCCCAGGCGCAGCCGTAGCCCGTCTAGCTCTGCCTGCAGCTCCTGGACAGACGTGAGGAGAGCGGGATCCCCTGTGGACCCTTCGCCCCTCGTCTCCAGCCCTGCCACCCGTTTCAGGCGCTGTAGGCGCTCGGCGTAGTTGTCGGCCACCTGCTGGTAGCGACTGCTAGCTACCTTGAACACCTCCTGATCCAGCAGAGCTCGGGCCAGATCCTGATAGCGAGGATCGTCAAGGGTGCGGGCAGCCTGCAGGGCAAGATCAACTTGTAACAGGTCCAGCTTCGTTTGCAGCGGCGGCTGGAACCAACTGCTGGCCAACGCAAGCCCAGCAATGACAAAAGCTAGCAAACTGAGCAGGTTGAGGAGCCCCCGGCGAACAGAAAGCCAACCGAAAAAGGGATCGACAAAAGCCGTGGCTTCAGAGGGAGACATGGCAGCAACGGCGGCAACTCCAGCGGCTTATATCCTAGCTTCTCTTGGCCTCAGCCGACTGAAGGAGTCAGCGTCGCTCTAGCCAATAACGGTAGATGGGCAGCCCCAACTGCAGACACTGCCACTCCCGCTCAGTAGGAATGCCAAAGGGGTTGTCATCGAGGGGACCCTGGTAGGGATTCCAAAACTGCGGATGCTCTAGGAAATGAGCGACCATCTCCTCGGCAACTTCCTGCACATCCGACTGCAAGAAAACAGGGCTGCCCGGTTGCAGCAGCAGCGCCAGATCCGCCACCAGTTGGGGCTGGACGATCCGCCGCTTGTGATGGCGCTTTTTAAACCAGGGATCCGGAAATTGAATGGTGACGCGGCTAAGCTCCCCAGGGGCAAACAGATGCCTTAGGGAGACGTTGATGTTGGCAAACAGGAAATAGACATTGTCCAGCCCCAGCTCGTCCCGCCAGGCATTGGCCCGCTCCACCAGCGGCTGCCGAATCTCCACGCCCAAAAAGTTCCAGTCGGGCTGTTCCTGGGCCAGGCGCAGCAGAAAGCGCCCACTCCCGCTGCCGATATCCAAGTGAAAGGGCTGTCCCAGCCGCCGATACACCCGTTCCCAGTGGGGTGGGGAAGCAGGCTGTTGGTACTGAGCCTGCAGGGGGTTGACGTGTTGCCGCAGCCGTTGGCCAAGCCCCTTTTGCAGCGGGAGGTCAGCCCAGGGGGGAGAAGAAGAGCCCTCCTTGGGTTGGCTTCTAGGACTGGGCCGTTGCACTTCTGTTGCCATAAGCGCCAGCTTCGGCTCTTGCAGAGGGAACCCTCTAAGCTACCACTGGATACTGTCAATGACCTGCCGCAAGATCTGGGCCGAGCGGTGCAATTGCTGCTGCTCGCTCTCGGTAAGGGCCATGACTAGCGTGCGCTCCACCCCTTGCCGTCCAACGACCCTGGGCAAGCTAAGGCAGACCTCCGGCAGGCCGTACTCCCCCTGGGTGAGGCTGCTCACGGTTAAAACCCGCCGCTGATCCCGCACCAGCGCCTGGACAATCTGCGCCACCCCTAGGCCAATGGCATAGCTCGTGGCCCCTTTGCGGCGGATGATCTCGTAGGCGGCGTTGCGCACCTGCTCGAAAATATCCCCCAAGTGGGCGGGATCCCAGGCTGGCGAAAGCTGGCCAATTGGCGTGCCGGCGATATTGACCTTGCTCCAGACGGCCACCTCGCTATCCCCATGCTCGCCGATGATGTAGGCGTGCAGGCTGCGCGGATCCACCCCCAGCCGCTGGGCCAAAAGGTAGCGAAAGCGGGCCGTATCCAAGACCGTTCCCGACCCCATCACCTGCCCTGGCGGCAGCCCCGACAACTTCAAAGAGACATAGGTCATGACATCAACGGGGTTGCTCACCACGAGGAAGATGGCCTCTGGACAATGCTCCATCAGGGCCGGGATCAGGCTTTTGAAGATCTCGACGTTGCGGTGGACCAAATCCAAGCGGGTTTCCCCAGGCCGCTGCTTGGCCCCTGCCGTTAAAATCACCACATCAGACCCGGCGCAATCGGCCAGCTCCCCTGCCCAGATCCGCGTCGGCTCGACAAAGGGGATCCCGTGCACCAGGTCCATCACCTCTCCTTCCAGCTTGGCGCGGTCGATATCGTGAAGAACCAGCTCGTCTAGCGTGTTTTGGATAACCATCGCGTAGGCACAGGCCATGCCCACTTGCCCAGCGCCGATGATGGATCCCTTCAAAAGGCGACGGGAAGCCTGCTGCTTAGCCTGCTGCTGAAGGAGAGCCAGAGGTTGGTGCCCAGAGGCCGTCATGGCTTAATCCAAGACATGGGCGAAGCGACGGTAGAGAAAGTCGAGGGCAGAGTGGCGCAGCTCGTAAAACTCAGGCATTTCCAGGATACGGGAGCGGATGCGCGGTCGCTCGAAAGGAATGGTCAAGATCTCGCCAATACGAGCAGCAGGGCCGTTGGTCATCATCACCACCCGGTCTGATAGATAAAGAGCCTCGTCGATGTCATGGGTAATCATCAAAACCGTGCAGCGGTGATCCCGCCAAATGGCTAGCAGCTCATCCTGGAGCTCTTCCTTGGTAATGGGATCCAAGGCCCCAAAGGGCTCGTCCAATAGCAGCACTTCAGGGCGAACGGCCAGAGCGCGCGCAATGGCCACCCTTTGCTTCATGCCGCCAGAAAGCTGCTTGGGCCGCTTGTGGGCTGCTTCGGCCAAGCCCACGAGTTCCAGGTGTTCCTGAACGATTTCCCTTTTCTCGCTGGGGGATTTATCGGGATAGGCCTGATCCACCACCAGATAAACATTTTCAAAAGCTGTCAGCCAAGGCAAAAGGGAATAGTTCTGAAACACCATCATCCGATCCGGCCCTGGAGCAGTGATGGGCTGGCCCTTGAGGGTAATGGACCCGGACGTTGGAGCAGAAAACCCGGCCACCATGTTGATCAAGGTGGACTTACCACAGCCGGAGTGGCCAATAATGCAGACGAATTCCCCGGCAGCTACTTCCAGATCGATGTTTTCCAAGGCAACAAAGGGCCCTGCCGCAGTCCAGTAGGTCTTGCCCACATTCTGAAGACGCAGAAGAGGCAGCCCTGCGGCAGAAACTGTTGAAGACGAGGGCGAGGAAGATAGGCGAGAGCGGGTCATCATGGCGTTTTCAGTTTGAGAGGCTAAGGTAACAAAAGCTAAACTTCGCTAAGCCGGTAGTTCTGCAGCTTCGGCTCCTGCCCTATGGCCACCGACTCCAGGTAGGCAATGGGATCCTCGCCATCAAAGCGGGATCCATCGCCAAAGAGCAAAGCTCCACGGTCGTGGGCCCGATCCGGCAGCCCCAGGTCTCTGGCAGCTAGGGCATAGGTCTTGTCGTCTAGCACTTGCTCGAGGACAGAAACCCAATTGCGAGGAAAAGCGCAGAGGCCCCAGCGAGCCATCTGCGTCAGGATCCAGAGGTGCTCCAATCTTTCCGGACAGGTGTTGCGCCCGTTGGCAAACTGATGGAAACCGACAATCACTTGCGACTCATCGGCAGTTCCCCGCTGCAGGATGCCCCTCCACCCTGGCTGCAGATCCTCCAGGGCCGCGCCCACATACTGAGGCTGGGCCAGCCACTCCAAGATCTCAGAACGGTGCTGCGGCTGATCGCAGTAGTGGCAGGCCTCCAGTAACGCCTTGACCAGAGCCACGTGGGTGCGGGGGTAGCTTTGGGCCCAGTCCTGGCGCACTGTTAGGACTTTCTCGATGTGGCTGGGCAAGATTTCGGGGGTCGTGGTGACGATGAACCCCAGCCCTTCCCTAACGGCGCGGGAGTTCCAGGGTTCGTCCACGCAGTAGCCGTCGATATTGCCGGCTTTGAGGTGGGCCACCATCTGCGGGGGTGGGATCACTGTCAACGTGACGTCGCGATCCGGATCCACCCCTCCGCTAGCCAGCCAATGACGCAACAAGAAGTTGTGCAGGGAAGCCGAGTGAACCACCCCCAGGGTAGGGACGGCCTCTGGGGTTTGCCTCAGGTAGTTGCCAAGATCCCAGGGGCTAAAAACCCCCTGCAGCAAAAGTCGACGCCCAAAGGTAATGGCGCTGCCGCCGCGGGAGAGGGTTAACGAGGTTACCAAAGGCACCGGCACTCCCCCTACTCCCAGAGTGGACGCCAACGGGATCCCGGCCACCACCACAGCCGCATCCAGCCGACCGGAGCGGATCCCTTCCCAGATGGTCTTCCAGCCCGGCTCTCGCACCAGGGTGACCTGTTCCAGACCGTGCTTTTGAAACAGGCCTTTTTCTTGGGCCACCACCAGAGGGGCGCAGTCGTTGAGGGGCACAAAGCCAATTGCCAAGTTGACTTTTTCCAGCCCCCCCTTGGCGATGGCCACGCGGGTGAGAGTTTTCTGGCGGGCCCGCTTTTGTTGGTTGAGAAAGTGGATCATCTCCCCCCGCAGGCTGTAGTACTCGGGGTGATTCACCACTTCCAGGCGGTGGCGGGGGCGGGGAAACGGGATCCGCAAGATCTGGCCGACGCGGGCCTCAGGGCCATTGGTGAGCATCACCACTCGATCCGAAAGCAGAAGCGCCTCGTCCACATCGTGGGTCACCATGACGCAGGTGAGCTGCTCGGCCTGGGCAATCTCCATCAGTTGCTCCTGCAGGCTGCCGCGGGTAAGGGCGTCCAGCGCCCCGAACGGCTCATCCAACAGCAGTACCCTGGGGCGAATGGCCAAAGCCCGGGCAATGGCCACCCGCTGTTTCATCCCCCCCGACAGATGGGCCGGGCGCTTGTCGGCTGCCCCCTGCAGCCCCACGCGGCGGATGTGCTCTTCCACAATCTGCTTCCGCTCCGCTTTGGGAAGGGATCCCAGCACCTCGTCTACGGCTAGAGCAATGTTTTCCCGCACCGTCAGCCAGGGCAGCAGGGAATAGTTCTGAAACACCACCATGCGATCCGGCCCGGGATCCGTCACCTGCCGGCCCTCTAGGAGAACACCGCCTCGGGATGGCTGCTCTAAGCCGGCAAGGATATTGAGCAAGGTCGATTTGCCACAGCCGGAGTGGCCAATGAGCGAGACAAACTCCCCTTTTTGGATCTCTAGATGGATGTCTCTCAGGACAGGGTAGACTTCTCCATTGTCTAGAAGAAAATCTTTGTCTACATGATCAACTTCAATGTAAGGCTGGGTCTTCATAAGGCTACCTAAGGGATTCCTTGAAATGGATTGTTGGGATCAGGAAAACTTAGCCTAGTGATCTTCGCTCACCACCAGCGAGCCAATCCAAGCCGTGATGCGATCCAACAAAAGTCCAACTAGGCCAACATAGACCAAGGCCAGAATAATCTCGCTAACGCGGGAGCTATTCCAGGCATCCCAAATGAAGAATCCAATGCCCACGCCGCCAATCAACATTTCCGCCGCCACAATAGCCAGCCAAGACAGGCCCACCCCAATGCGCAAGCCGGTGAAAATGTAGGGCACGGTTGCCGGGAAGACGATCTTGAAGAAATACTTCCAGCCAGACAGACGCAGAATTCTGGCCACATTGCGGTAATCCTGTGGGATCCGCTGCACGCCAGCGATGGTGTTGATCAAAATAGGCCAGAGGGCAGTGATGAAGATAACAAAAATGGCGGAAGGATTGGCATCGCGAAAGGCGGCCAAGGAAATGGGCAGCCAGGCTAAAGGTGGCACTGTGCGCAGCACCTGAAAGATGGGATCCAAGGCCTCGTAGAGCCAGCGGTTAACCCCAATGATCATGCCGCCCACGACCCCCACCAAGCCGGCCAGGGCAAACCCAATGAACACCCGCCGCAAGCTGGCCCAAATTTGCCAGAACAGCCCTTTAGCATTGCCACCATAGTCAAAAAAGGGATCTTTAATGAGGGGATCCCAAGTGTCCTGCCAAACTTGGAGAGGTGTGGGCAAGTTGGCTCCCGGCCGGCTGTAGGCAATTTGCCAGAGAATGAGCAGGATTAGAATGGCCGTGGCGGGCAACAGAATGCGGCGCAGCACCTTGTAAACCTGAACCCGTTGCCGCCAAGCAAAGGTAGAGCTAGCGGGTGAACCAATGCCGGCGTTGGCCCGAAGAGCAAAACCTGGGCCAGTTTTCAGCAGCCATTGTCCTAGGCCAGCCAGTAGGGAAAGGAAGATCCGCAAGAGGTGGTAGCTCAACTTTAGGGCGGATTCGGGAAGTCTCATAGTCTACTAGGAGTGAGGTTGAAGTTAGCTTAGAGGGATCCCAAGAGAGAAGGGGTTCAACTTGAACACCCTAGGTAGAAGTTGGCGGATCCCTTCTCTCCTGGGCAGTTACCAACTCAGGCAAGTCAGCAAGTTAGGCCAGCTTCTTAATCGCCAACTTCTCCAGATAGGCGGCAGGATTTTCGGGATCGAACTTCACCCCATCGAAGAAGGTTTCCACGCCGCGGGAGGTGCTGGGGGGAATAGCAGCCTGCTGGCCAATGGCTTTGGCGGCCTCGCGCCAGAGATCTTCTCGGTTGACCTTATCCACCAAAGCTTTGGTATCGGTGTCAGCAGGCAGGTAACCCCAGCGGATGTTTTCGGTCAAGAACCAGAGATCGTGGCTCTTGAAGGGGTAGGAAGCACTATTTCGCCAGAACTTCATCAAATGGGGGCTGTTCTCAACAACCTTGCCGGTGCCGTAGTCGAAAGTGCCTTTGGCGCGGCCCAAGATATCCGCTACGGGAACCCCCAACCAGCGACGGTTGCTAATGATGCGGCACATTTCTTCTTTGTTTTCCATCTGCTCGCACCAGATCTGGGCTTCTAGGATTGCTTTCAACAGGGCCAGGGTGGCTTTCGGGTGCGCATCCACCCAGTCGGCCCGCAGGGCAAAGGCCTTTTCCGGGTGGTTGTTCCATAGCTCGCCGGTGGTGAGGGCACTATACCCCTCTTTTTGGTTCACCAGCTGGGCATTCCAAGGCTCGCCCACACAGAGGGCTTCCATGGTTCTGGATTTTATATTGGCCACCATCTGCGGCGGCGGCACCACAATGAGGGAGACATCGCGGGTGGGATCGATCCCGCCTGCGGCCAGCCAGTAGCGCATCCACATGTCGTGGGTACCGCCGGGGAAGGTCATCGCACATTTGGGATCTTTGCCGGCAGCTCGAAGCTCGGCAAACTTAGCTTTGAGGGGGGAACTATCCAAGCCAATTTTCAGATCCCGATATTCGTTGGAAATGCTGATGCCCTGACCGTCCAGATTGAGACGGGCCAAAATGTACATAGGCACCGGCTTGCCATCGGTAACTTTGCCGGTGGTGATGAGGTAGGGCATGGGGGTGAGGATGTGTGCCCCATCGATGCCGCCGGCGGCGGATCCCAGCACCAAGTTGTCGCGGGTGGTACCCCAAGAGGCCTGCTTGACCACCTCCACGTCTTTCATGCCGTACTTGGCAAAAAACCCCTTCTCTTTGGCAATGATGAGGGGGGCAGCGTCGGTGAGGGCGATAAATCCCAGCCTGGCTCGCGTGGTTTCTGGGGTATCAGCTTGAGCTACCCAGTAGCCCTGCCCCAAGGATTGGGATTGGGCGCGGGGGATCCCAGCCGTAGCTGCTCCAGCCGCAAGGGCAGCTGCCCCAGCCAAAAACTGGCGACGGGAGATGGGAGAGGAAGTGTTGAATAGCTTAGACATCACAACCTCCAAAATTTCGAACGACGAACTGCCTAGTAGGTCATCAAGGGGGAAGCAGAGGTCTGAGCAGCCGAGGGATCACGACGCGGCTTGGCCCCGAAGTGCTCAATCAGTAGCTCCACCAAGACGGGCTTGAGGTCTTCGCAAGGGATCCCTTGGCGCACGCATTCGCCCAGCTTGGCGTCTTTGCCCACTTCTCCCCCCATGTAGATGTCCACTGCCTCCACCGGCTTGCCGTCCTTGCGAACGGTGGTGCCCATGAGGCCAATATCGGCCACCTGGGGCTGGCCGCAGGAGTTGGGACAGCCTGTCCAGTGGATGCGCACCGTTTGAGGAATCTCCAGCTCGGCTTCCAGCTCTTCCATCAGGGCCACGGCGCGGTTTTTGGTCTCGATGAGGGCAAAGTTGCAAAACTGGTTGCCCGTACAGGACACCAACCCCCGCTGCAAGGGTCCCGGGTTGGGGGAGAACTTTTTCAAGAGCGGCTCTTGGAGAAGCGGCCCCACCCGCGAGTCGGGCACATTGGGGATGAGCACGTTCTGCTCCACCGTTAGCCGCAGCTCTCCGGAGCCGTACACCTCCGCCAAGCGAGCCAGCTCCCTCATCTCCGGGACGTTGAGCCGCCCGACGGGCACGTGCAGGCCTACAAAGTTGAGGCCCAGTTGCTTTTGGGCGTGTACTCCCAGCAGATCCCGCTTGTGCCAGACCACCTCGTCTTTTTCCGCCGCTCTGGGCAGAGGGTGGCCAATCTGCTGCTCCACCGCCGCCCGAAACTTCTCCAGGCCCCACTCGTCAATGAGCCACCTCAGCCGCGCCTTTTGCCGGTTGGCCCGCAGGCCGTGATCCCGATAGACCAGCAGCACCGCCTCACATAGAGGAACCACATCGCGGGGATCTACCCAAACGTCCAGCCCGATGGCCTCGGCACAGCGGCGGGCCGAAAAAAAGCCTCCCACCAAGACGTTGAAGCCCAGCTTGCCCTCTTTGAAAGCAGGCACAAAAGCCAGGTCATTGATCTCGGCATGCACCGAGTTGTCGCGACAACCGCAGATGGCGATGTTGAACTTGCGCGGCAGGTTGGTGAAGGAAGGGTTGCCCTCGCCGTTGTTGGTTACCATGTCCTGCACTTTGCGGGTGAGGCCGCGCACGTCGATCAGCTCATCCGGGTCGATACCGGCCAGAGGGGATCCCGTGATGTTGCGCACGTTATCCATGCCTGACTGGATGCTGGTCAGGCCCACCTCCTTGAGTTGCCGCAGAACCTGAGGCATGTCCTCAATGGGAATGCCCCGCAGTTGCAGGTTTTGCCGAGTGGTGATGTCGGCTACGCCATCTTGGCCGTAGGGGCGGAGGATCTCGGCCAACTTGCGCATTTGGCCGCTGGTCAGGATCCCATTGGGCAGGCGCAGCCGCAGCATGAACTTGCCAGGGGTGCGCTTGCGAAAGAAGATCCCCAGCCACTTGAGGCGGTGATCTCGGTCGTCTTCGGGGATGTTCTCCCAGCCCATTTGGGCAAAAGCTTCCAGCTCGTCCTTAACCGCCAGCCCATCCTTCTCGCTTTTAAGGCGTTCAAACTGGTTCGCCATGATCGCTGCCGTGGGATGAACGCCGCCTATCCTAGCGATGACGAACCATTGACTTTGGTAGTTGGCGTTACACTTCTTAACGAGCTATGCGATTTCGGCATAGCTAAGTTGTGGTTTATGCATAGGAGAGGGGGATCCTCTCTCCCCCGCCAGGAAAAACAGCGTTTACTGCCCCTCTATCCCACCTTCAAAAGAACCCTAGCCAACTGCTCGCAGGCTGCCCTGATCTTCTCCAGGGTGCCGGGATTGACCAAGCCGTAGTAGTCAAATCCATAAACTTTCCCAGTTTGGACGGCTTGCAACCGATTCCAAAAGGGGCGGGAACGGAAAAACGCCAAGGGATCCGCCGCCTCCGGGTTGACCACCAGCAGAACTTCTGGGTTGGCTTCCAGGATGCGCTCTGCCGAAAGGGTGACGTAGCCTCGAAAAGGCCCTTGGCTTTGCAAAGTAGCGGTGAGATTGTCCGCGCCAAAGCGTTCCAGCAGATCCCCGGCCCAGCTTTGCCGGTTGGGAGAAAGAATCGGCTGGGTGCCCACCAAGAGCAAGGTTTTGGGTCGAACGCGGGGCAGTTCCTGGGGCAAAAGGGATCCATACTGCCGCAGCAAGGGATCGGGATCCGCCCCCAAAGCAGCAGCCAGGGTGGCAATCGTCTCTTCCAAAGCAGCCCAACTGTCCACGCGGGTGAGGTAGGTGGGGATCCCCAGCTCCTGCAGCCGTTCTGCCAGAGCCTCGTGAAAGCCACTGGCCCCCACCACCCAGTCCGGTTGTAGGGCCACAAGCTGCTCCAGGTTGGGTTGGTTGCCCAGCCCCAGGCGGGTCAAGCCTTGGAAGCGGGGATCCTCCTCCAACAAACGACTGGCAGGGATCCCCACCAGCTTGTCCGGAGCCAGGCGATAGAGAATATCGGCTGTCAAGGTGGTGAGGCTGGCTACCCGACGAAAAGGACTCTGTCTCGCTGACAGGAGTGGCTCCTGAGGGATCCGACCTTGGGCTTGGGCCAAACGCCCCATTCCCCAGGCCCCCACGCTGGCCAGACCAAAGGCGAACAGTTGACGGCGAGAAAGACGAGACAGCATAGACAATCTCCAAAACAATTCCCAAACAGCAATCAATTGAGGGTGAACTGGATGGGCACCACCACCCAAGACTCGATGGGGGCGTTGTTTCTCAAGGCCGGGCTGAATTCCCACCGCTGCACCGCCTCCTGCGCTGCCCTATCCAGGGCGGGAAACCCACTGGAAGAGGCGATCTCCACCTGCTGCACCTGCCCCTGGGCATTGACCTTGGCCCGCAGCAGCACCTGCCCCTGTTGGCCGAGACGGCGAGCTTGAGGCGGGTTGGGGGGCGGAGGATTGCGACCGGGGATCGGGCGGGCCAGGATGTCCGGCTGGGGGTTGGCAGCCACTGTCGGTGGGGAGGAACTGGGGGTGGCAGGTGTTGGGGCAGAGGAATGGGGTTGGGCTGCACCTATACCGCCAGGTGTCCCAGTTTCAGGATCCCTTGGCCCCAATCTGCTCTCGCTGCCGGGGGAAGGCGGAGCGGCGGCAGTCTTTACGCTGGAACGGATCCCTTGGATCAAGGGGGTAAAGCGGGGCAGAGGGGTGCTTGAGGTAACCGGGGCGGAGGTGAGTGGAGTCGCTGTAGAGGTGGGGGTAACCGCCGGAGTTGGGGTGGGCTGTTGTGGCGGAGGAGTGGGTTGCGGGATGGCTGTCGGTAATGGGGTCAGCGGAGGAGTAGGGGTGGGTTCTGGCTTTGCCGTGGGAATGGGTGTAGGGG
>NZ_JANSHU010000002.1:0-14567 GCF_047461755.1 Synechococcus sp. R65.1
CACCCACTCGCAGAACTGCTCCCACACGTTGCTAGCTGAGCGACGTTGGAGAACAGTGGTCATAAAGCCTAACTTCCCTGTGGAAGTGCGAAGATGGACAACCTAACCTTAATCCAACCGTTAAGTTCTGTCAACTCTCCTGAAAGAAGCCATGTCGCTTGCCCGCTGGATTCTAGGGATCCACACCACCACGCCCGTCTTGGGCCTAGCCCTCCTGCCGCTGGAAGGAAAGGAGGGGGAAGTCCGCAGCCAAAGTTGGTGGCTAGACCGCCAGATGGCAGCGCGGCTGCACCCGTGCCTAAAGGAGTTCTTGGCTGGCCAAGACTGGTCCCAGCTGGCGGGGATCGCCGTTGCCGTCGGGCCAGGGAGTTTTACCGGTAGCCGTTTGGGGGTGAGCGTGGCGCGGCTGGTGGGGCAGCAGCTGGGCATTCCCGTGTTTGGCTACTCGTCCTTGGCTGTTATTGCCCGCCAGGTGTGGCAGGAGCAGGGATCCCCACTCCAGCCCCTGACGGTGGCGGTGCACATGGATGCCAAGCGGGGGGAGCGGTATGGCGGCGTGTACCGGGTAGGCCCAGACCAGGTAGTGGCTGAAGTGGCCGATCAACTCTGGGAGGCGGTGGCTTGGCAGGCCCTTCTCCGCCAGTGGCCGCAGGCGCTAGCGGTCGATGCCGCCGATTGGGTAGAGCCGGTGCCTGTGCTGGCGCTGGCAGAGCTTGCCCGTGCTGACTTTCTTGCAGGCCTGCGCCCTCCCTGGCAGGAGGTGTTGCCTAAGTACGGACGGCAGCCGCCCATTGATCTCAGCGGGGTGAATCGGAGTACCCCCCAGGCGCGGTAAGATTGGGAAGGCTAGGCAACAGACCCCGTGCTGACATGATCTCAAGCAACGACTTGCGCCCCGGCGTCTCTGTAGAGATTGATGGCGCTCCCTACAAAGTCATCGAGTTTCTCCACGTCAAGCCAGGCAAAGGGGCGGCCTTTGTGCGCACCAAGCTCAAAAACATGCAGACCGGCAACGTTGTCGAGAAAACCTTCCGCGCCGGCGAAATGCTGCCTGCTGCCACCATCGAAAAGGTGAACATGCAGTATCTCTATGCGGAAGGAGATAACCTCGTGTTCATGGACATGGAGACCTACGAGCAGGCTGTGCTCAGTACCGCCCAGGTGGGCTCTGCCGTGAAATACCTGAAGGAAAATATGGAAGTGTCTGTTTTGCGCTGGAAGGGGCAGGTGATCGACGTGGAGCTGCCCACCAGTGTCGTCCTGGAAGTGGTGGAGACGGACCCGGGCGTAAGGGGAGACACAGCTACAGGGGGGACTAAGCCTGCCAAGCTAGAAACCGGCGCCGAGATCCAGGTGCCTTTGTTTATCAAAGTGGGAGAGCGGGTTCGAGTCGATACTCGCACGGACACCTACCTAGGCCGCGAGTGATGGCTCTTCCCCGTTGCTAGGTTGCTGTTGTGGACAGGTGACTTCCCTTGGATGTCATTAATTGGCAGGAAATTCGCCTTCTGCTGGCCGCTCTGCAAGAGAGCGATGTTAGCGAGTTAACTCTAGAGTGCAAGGATTTCCGCCTTACTCTGCGCAAAGGAATCCCTGCTGCTCAGCTTTCCACCACTGCTCCCTCCCTTACTGCTTCGCCCCCTTCTGCTCCTGCCGAGACTCCCCCTCCTGCGCTTGCCCCCAAATCTCCACCGAGCCACTGGGTGGAGGTAGTGTCACCCATGGTGGGAACCTTCTACAGCGCTCCTGCTCCTGGAGAAGCGGACTTTGTCCAAGTAGGTCAACGGGTAAACAAAGGCCAAACCCTGTGCATTATCGAGGCCATGAAGGTGATGAACGAGATAGAAGCAGAAACAGCAGGTGTGGTAAGGGAGATTTTGGTGAGCAACGGCCAGCCGGTGGAATTTGGCCAAGTTTTGATGCGGCTGGATCCCACCGGCTAACAGCGAAACTGGGGCAGAGATGAGGCTTTGCCCCACGGAGGGATCCCTTGGTAGCTTTGCCCGGGATTAGGGTACTCTGCCATGCTTCAGCCCACGGCCCCCGAGACAGTTGAGGGGGTAAAGGTTCTGCCCCCCCAGCACATTGTCGGCCAGGAGCTGGCGGCGCAGCTACTCGCAGCGGCCCTAGAGAAAGGGCGGGTGACCTCAAGCTACTGCTTCCTAGGGCCAGAAGGGGTGGGGCGGCGCCTGATGGCCCGCTGGTTTGCTCAAGCTCTCCTGTGCGAGTCCAACACCAGGATCCCCTGCGGCCAGTGCCTTGGCTGCCATTGGCTGCTGGCGGGCACCCACCCCGATCTCCACTGGGTCAGCCCCACCTATCTCCATCAGGGTCGCCTAATCCCAGCAGATGCCCCCGAGGCGCAAGCTCTGCAGCGGCGCTCCCCGCCGCAAATTCGCCTGGAACAGGTGCAGGAAGTGTCGCGCTTCTGTGCCCGTAGGCCAATGCGCGCCCGCCGTTCGCTGGTGGTGCTGGAGGGAGCGGAAACCCTAGCCGAAAGTGCAGCCAATGCCCTGCTGAAAACCCTGGAGGAGCCGGGGCCGGCCCACATCGTTCTCATCGCACCCCAGGCGGCCTCCCTGCTGCCGACGCTGTTGTCCCGCTGCCAGACGGTGCCTTTCCGCCGCCTCAGCTCGGCCGAGACGGAGCAAGTGTTGGCTGCTTTGGGCTGCCCGGAGCTGCCCGGGATCCCTCGCTCAGAGCTCATTGCCCTGGCCCAAGGCAGCCCTGGACGGGCGCTGGCCGCCCATCAGCATCTGCAGAGCCTTCCGCCGTCGCTGCTACAGGATCTAAGGCGCTGGCCCCCCTCGCTGCGAGAGGCGCTGGAGCTAGCTAGGGCAGTAGCTGCTCTCGATTTACCGGCGCAGCTGTGGCTGATCGACTACTTGCAGCAGCATTTCTGGGCGCAGGGATCCCGCCAGGCCATCTGGCAGTTGGAGCAAATTCGCTGTCAGCTTTTGCACTTTGTGCAGCCGCGCCTTGCTTGGGAGGTCAACCTGGCTAGCCTAAGCCGCAGGGCTGTCGCGAAGGGGGACTAGAAGAAAGCCCTGTGGCAAAGTGAAAAAGAGCGTTCAAGACCTGCCTATGCCTGCCTGGCTTTTGGCTTTCCTTGCGGCCCTTGGAGGCTACTTGCTGGGATCCATCCCCACCGGCTACTGGGTGGGCCGCTGGTGGGGCGGGATCGACCTCCGCCAAGCGGGCTCCGGCTCGACGGGGGCAACCAACGTGTTGCGGACGCTGGGCAAAGGGCCGGCGCTGCTGGTGCTGCTGGTGGATGCCGCCAAGGGGGCCGCAGCGGTGGCGCTGGGACTGGCTCTGGGGTCGCCGTGGTGGGTGGCCGTGGCTGCCCTGGGGGCAGTGGTTGGCCACAGCCGCTCCTGCTGGCTGGGCTTCAAGGGCGGCAAGTCGGTGGCCACTAGCCTAGGGATCCTGTTGGCCATGGCTTGGCCAGTGGCCCTGGCTACCTTTGGCGTCTGGCTGCTGGGGATTGCCCTCACCCGCATCGTCTCCTTCAGCTCCCTGCTGGCGGCAGTAGCGGCTCCGCTGCTGATGTGGGCAACGGCTCAGCCCCTGCCCTATAGGGTGTTTGCCCTGGCGGGCGGGATCTATGTAATCGGCGCCCATCGGCGCAACATCGAGCGCCTGCTGGCCGGCTCGGAGCCGCGCCTTGGCCAAAAATGGGCCCAGTCCCCCTAATGACCTCCTAGAGCCAGATGGAACAGACGACGGTGGTTTTTGTCTACGGCTCCCTGCGGCGGGGCGGCCAGTACCACAGCCTGCTGCAAGGGGCGAAGTTTTTGGGAACAGACAGCCTCAACCACATCGACCTCTACGATCTCGGCCCTTACCCCATGGCGATCCCTGGCCGAAATCGGCTCTACGGCGAGTGCTATCGCATTCCCCTGGGCCTGTTGCCCCGCTTGGACGAGCTGGAAGACCACCCGCGGCTGTACCAGCGGCAGTGGGTGCAACTGGAAAGTGGCACCTCGGCCTGGGTTTACCTGGGCCGGCCCGAGCAGGTGCAGGGGTGCCCCCTCATCCCCAGTGGCTACTGGCTGCCCCGAGGTTCCTAGAGATCGAAGTGGAGCTTGACACCCCCAACATACTGGGGCAGGAACTCGGCTGGGGGCAAATCCGGATCTCTTGCAGAGGGAGCCGCGGCCTCTACAGGGCTGGCCAGGCGCTCTAGGTAGTAGATGCAATCCCCGCGCCGCCACATGTCGGGCTTGGGCAGGTAAAATAGCCGGCCTACCGGGGATGACCGGGCTCCCTTTTGCCACCAGCTCCCTGCCCGCTGCGGGCGCACCAGTAGCAAAGGCAGGCAGAGATCGGCTTTGATCCGGTAGGCAAACTGATCCCGCAGCCGCTCCAGGGTGGGATCCTCCAACCCTATTTGGGCCGAAAGGGGGTTGAGCAGAGCTAAGCGCGCTGCCGAGCTCGACTCCTGGGCCGAGGCCACGGCAGAGGGGGAGGGCTTCAGGCCCAAATCCGCTAAGGTGGGCAGGGTAATCGAGCGCAGCTCCGCGCGCTTGGCCTCTAGGTAGCCGGCCCAGCGTTGCAGTTGGGCAAAAGAGATCGGCAGGGTGCGGATCCCTTCTAAGATGGGCATCTCGGGCAGCAACACCGTCCAGATGGCAGCGGAAACTGCGAGTTTCACCATCAGCTCGGCAATGGCCCAGTTCATCTGGGGATCCCGCGTCAGAATCAGCAGCGTCTCCGCATGGTCAATATCGGCCTTCAACAGGGCCGACTCGCTCAGCACCACTTCCTGCAGCGATCCCGGCAGCAGCCGGCCAACTTCATCCCCCAGGGCAGAGCCAACCTTGTGGCCGTTGGGCTCAGTTTGGCCAGCGGGCTGGCGCCAACAGGCTGCCGAAGGCAAGGGCAGCACCTCCACGACTTGGTTGAGGGAGCGCAGCAATTCGGCCAAGGGTTCAACCAGCGGGTGATCCCCAAGGATCACGGTGGAACTGCCTTGGTCTAGGCCCAGCCAACGAGCCACCCAGGCGGCAGTTAGCCCCTGCACTGTCACCGTGGCCGAGATGGTTAAAAACACTAGCGCCTTGAGGGCATCTCCCCCAGTGATGCCCCGCTCCGTCAACAAAATGGCAAACAAAGAGGCGACCGAAGCCGCCACAATGCCGCGGGGAGCTAGCCAGGCCACAAACAACTTCTGCCGCCAGTTGAGATCGCTGCCCCAGGTACACAGCCACACGCTTAAGGGGCGGACAACCAGCATCAGGCAGAGCACCGTGGCCAAGGCTCCCCACCCCAAAGCCAATACCGCCTTTAGGGACAGCGTGGAGGTGAGCAAGATAAACAGCACCGAGATGGCCATTACCACCAACTGGCCGTGAAACTGGCGCACGCTCCGCTCGGCAATGGCTGCCTTCTGCCGCACCACTAGGCCTGCCATCACTACCGCCATCAGCCCTGCCTCTGAGCGCAGCGACTGGGCCAGGGCAAATACCCCCAGCGCCCCCGCCAGCACCACCGAGTTGCGCAGCTCCTCCGTCAAAAATTGCCGCGACCAGAGCAGAAAGGATCCCATCAGCCAGCCCCCCAGCGCCCCCACCGCTGACCCAATGGCCAAGCGGCTAGATAGCTGCTCCAGGGCCATCAAGAAACTGGGGTGGCCGGAAAGCACTACCTGCAGCACCACCACTGCCAAGATGGCTCCCACCGGATCAATGAGCACCCCTTCCCCTTCCAAGAGGGTGCTGACGGCGGGATCGACGCGTACCCGCTTGAGGATGGGGTTAACTACAGTTGGCCCCGTCACCACCACCAGGGATCCAAACAGAAAGGCTAGGGGCCAGGGGAACTCTCCCAAATAGTGGGCCGCCAGTGCCCCCCCTCCCAAGGTCAAAAGCGATCCCAGCAATACCAGATTGCGCAGGCTGCCGGAGACCTGGTTGAGGCGCTGTAGCCGCAGGTTCAGCCCTCCCTCGAACAGGATCAGGGCCACTGCTAGCGACACCAGCGCCTCCAGACCGGATCCCATGATCTGGGGGCGAACCCAGCCCAAGCCATCTGGCCCCAGCAGCACCCCAAACAGCAGCAGGAAGACAATGCTGGGCACCTTGACAAAGTTAGCCAGGACTTGAGCTGCGATCCCGGCCACCAAGGCCAGCGTAAACAGGATCGTCAGCTCAAAAGAGCTTTCCATGCCGAGGCTCAACCTCCCTCCGTGAGAACTCTGTCCCAGCAGCTCTCTCCTATTCAGTAGGGTTGCCCCTCAAAGCTGCCATGAGAGACTAGAAACACCTGCAGAGAACTCCACCCTGGGACAGACAGGAGAAAGCATCCTTTTGCCGAGGTCAGATGCTCCCTGAGCCCAGGGTAGCTCAGGCCGAAGTGAACCCCCCTGGCTAATCCGGCTGCCCCTTTGCAGAAGGGTCGAGTTCGGCTGCTGCCAGCGGCTTAACTCGGCGAATGGGTAAGTTAGCAATGAGGGCCGTTGTGCTCCCCTCCACGGTCAAGCGGAATTGCATCCCCTCCGAGTCCAGCTCCACATAGCGGGAGACCACCCCCAAAATTTCTAGCCGCATCGATTCCAGGGCTGCCGGACTGAGATTGGCGCGGTCGTGGGCCAAGATGAGTTTTAGGCGCTGCTTGGCCTGCTCGCGGCTGCCGCCGGGGGAGCGGGGAAAAAGCTGATCCAAAAACTCGAGGAGCATGGGCTTTATTCTAGTCTCGTTGAGAGAGAGCTAAGGGCTGTTGGGCTTCAGAACACCTTTTGGCTTAAAAATCGCTTTGCCTTTTCCCAGAAAGACTCACCCAAGCCGGCCAACTTGGGGAACTCCACCACCTCCCCTTCCAGCCGTCGGGCAATGCGCTGAATGGCCTGGGCAGCCGGAGAGGGACGGGCAGCCAAAACCATGGGTTCTCCCTTGTTGGTGGAGACAATCACCTCTCGGTCTTCCGGAATCATACCCACCAAAGGGATGGCCAGCACCTCCACCACATCTTCCACGGCCATCATCTGGCCAGCGGTTACCATATCGGGGCGCAAGCGGTTAACAATTAGCTGAATTGAAGAGATCCCTGCCGCTTCCAACAGGCCCACCACCCGGTCTGCATCCCGCACGGCAGCTACTTCGGGCGTAGTCACCAGCAGGGCTTCTGTTGCCCCGGCAATAGCATTGCGAAATCCCTGCTCAATCCCGGCTGGGCAGTCGATCAACACATAGTCGTAGCTACCGGCAAGCTTCTCCATCAACTGCCGCATTTGCTCCGGGTTGACTGCTGTTTTGTTGCGGGTCTGGGCTGCTGGCAACAAGGAGAGATTGGGGGTGCGTTTGTCTTTCACCAACGCTTGTTCAAGGCGACATTCCCCCGCAATGACTTCTAGAGCCGTGTACACTACCCGATTCTCTAGGCCCAGCAGCAGATCCAGGTTGCGCAGGCCAAAGTCGGCATCCACCACCGCTACCGAGCGACCCAAGCGTGCTAAGGCAGTGCCTAAGTTGGCTGTCAGGGTGGTTTTGCCTACTCCTCCCTTCCCAGAGGTTATGACGATAACTCGGCCCATGCTCTTCTCCGCAGAAACTCCTGAAGGCTGGCAATGCAGATGGCACCATCTTGCAAGTAAGCCACCTCAGGGGTATTGCAAGGGGAGCCACTTTCTGGGGGTCGGGCCACCTGGTCGGCGATGCGCAATTGGGTGGGCTCCAACTGCAAAGCCAGGATCACTGCACTTCTATCCCCCTCGGCGCCGGCATGCGCCAATCCTCGCAGCCGTCCCCAAACCCAAATGTCGCCGCCCGCAACGATCTCGCCGCCGGGGTTGAGATCTCCCAAGAGGAAGACAGAGCCACGGTGGCGTACGGACATGCCCGAGCGCACGGTTGAACGCAGGTACAGAGGGGCAGTGTCGGGAGGAGGAGAGGGAACCACCTCCAAAAGGGAGGATTGCTCCACCGAATAGCCCAAGGTTGCCGCGGCAATGGCGGTCGTGCGGGATCGGGTTTGGACGCGCCATAGCTGCAGCCGATGCTGCGCCAACAGGACAGCCAGGGCCTGCAGGGTGGGCAGCTCCAGCTCTCGCTCCTGGCACCACAGGGTTAGAGGAGCCACCCCCGTCCAGTAGGACTTGCGGCTGCGCAACTGCCAAACGAGCTCCTCCCAAACTTCTTCCCAAGCTAGGGTGGTGGGCAGGTGCAGGTGGATCCCTTGGGCATCGGAGCGAAAGTAGACACTCTCTTTGGCTGCCCCTACCCCGATAGAGGAGGCAGGGGCCTTGGGAAAGGGTGGCGAGTTTCCCACCAGCGACCCCATTCTGCCTGCCCTCCTTCGCCAAGGAATTAGTCGAAGTAGAAGAGCGTAACCACCTTGTGTTGCTCCTCAGCGTGCCTGCAGGCCTCCAAAAGCGTGACGCTGTCGTGGAAGGCAAAACAGATCAATTGCTGGCACTTGCTGATGATTTCCAGATTGCAGAGGCGACTGGCCTCCGCTAGAGGCAGGTGGTCGTTTTCAGGGTGCTCCACCAGATGCAGCACCTGCTCCAAACTGGCCCGCGACTCTGCCGGCTGCCGCTCTAGGCTTTGGGGCAGGATCACCGTCAAGGATTTAATATCTGCCCGCATTGCTCCACGAATTACAGCCAGGTTGGTACCAATAGCCCCGGACGTGAGGATGCGGTTGCCGGTAAGGGCCAAGGCGTAGCTGAGGGTCTCGATGAGGTACTGGTGGGTAATGGGCACATGGCGAGTGCCCAAGATGGCTATTCGCTTTGGCCCCACTTGCTGAATGGCGGCCAGCTCTTGCAAGAACGTATCGACGCTGGTGGGGAGGTCAATGGATTGGGTCAAGGGGATCCCTCGCTAGACAGGATGGGCCAGATTATGCTAGCAGCCTACACCGTTGCTCTGGGATCTAGCTAGAGGGTTGGGCCATCCCTGCTCAAGTTGCTAGACCTACCAGCGCAGCAGCGCTGCTGCTCCCTGAAACTCGTGGAGCAAGCGCTCTTCAGCTTCGCCGCGAACGAACTCCAGTTTAGCGCCAAAATCGCGGCCTAGCACCCACACCAGATCCCGCAGGGGTGCCGGCTGTGGCTCTGGGCAAAGGAGCTGGGCCATCTCCTGGGTTCCTCCCACAAAGCCGTCTGGGCAGCGCCAGATGGTGGCCTCTAGCCTCCAGGGCAGGACAAGGATTTCCACCCGGCCTAGCTGGAGGGCGTCCAGCACCGCATCCAAGCCCCAAGCGCCGGGCTGCTCTCGAATCCGCTCCAACAAAGCCAGCTCTCCTCGGCGCTCAGCGGCCTCCAGGACGGGTACCACTCGGTCGAGGATGTCTTGCGGCGTCGGTGTGTGAAGGTTGGCGGGGTGCCCCACCCGCGCGACGATGCGGTTGCGCAGGCCGCGGTTGAGATAGCCCTCAAAGTGGGACACCTGCCAGGCTTCGCCCATGAGCACCAGCCGCTCAATGCCCAGGCGATCCACTGCCTTATCCAGGGCGGAAGCCAGGCGCAGGTAGAGCTTGTGCATCCAGAGGCTGACCTTGGCCGCCTCCCGCTCCTTGGGGGAAAGCTTGTCGAAGGTGCCACCGCTGCGGGCGCGACGTTCGGCAACGGCATTTTCAATGCGGCCGGCCAGCTCCTGCAGTTCCTGCCATTCCTCGGCGCTGATGTTGGCAAAGATTTCCGTGTCCTCTCGCAGTTCCCCCAAGAAGAGCTCGTAAAAGCGCCACCTGCTGCCAGACAGGTGCAACACCCCACCCCGCTCGTATTCATCAAAGGCAAAGAAAAGGGGCGTGAGGTAAGGTTCCCCCCAGCGGGCCTCCACCCGCCCATGGGCCAGATCCACCACCGGCAGCTCCACCTGCAGGTCGATTCGGCGCAGCACTGGCTTGCCAGCGGGATTGCGGCTGGCAAAAAGAACCAGGGTGCGGGCCGAAGGGCGCTCCTGCTCCACTAGAGCAAGGACTTGCTCGCAGAGGGAGTTATCAGGCTTGCTCTCCTCTCTCTCCAGCAGCTCCTTGAGGGTATTCTTGATGCGCCCCACCCAGGCGCGACCCGCATTTTCGGGACGAGCAGGGTTGGTGTCGGCATATATCGAGAGCACGGGCTTGCTGCTGTCGTCAAAGGCAGCTTGCAGATCCTGGATTAGGGTGTTGAGTTCGTCCATGGTCTTGAAAAGGGGCGTCGCTGGGGCTCAAGCGTAGCAGAAATAAGATTAAGGGAAAGCGAGGGATCCGGCCCTAGCTGAAGCCCAGTTGGGCTTGGCCTTGAGGAGAAGCTTCTAGCACAGCCCACGCCCAAAGCCGAGCGGCTGCGCTGCCCTCCAGATCCACTGGCTCCGATTGGTCTGCTGGCGGCGGATCCCCTTGTAGCTCAAGGGCCAAGAGAGTTTTCCCATGGAGGCTGCAGCTTCAGGGCGTGGGGCCCTAGCTGCACCGGACGGCTGGAGGGCGGGTTGCTCTATCATCTCTTGCAGCCAGTTTCTCCTTGGGACAAGCAGTTGGCCTGGTGCGCCCGGGATCCCATTAGTACCCTTTTGCAGCCAAGTTAGGGGTTTGCAAGGCGGCTTCTACCCGCTGCACCTGGGTTTTGAAGCTGCCATCTGGCTCCAGCCATAGCTGTCGCAGGGCTGGGGGGATCACCTCCAGAGCAAACTGGGAGCTCTTGGGGAGAAATTGCACGCAGGTGGAGGGACAGGCAAAGTAATCAACCCCCCGGCGGCGACGGTGCAGCTCCTGATGAACATGGCCAAAAATCACCAGGCGAACGTGGTCGAACTCGTCCAAAACCCCAAACAGCCGCTCCGGCTGCTGTAGCGCACTTTGATCCAGCCAATCGGAGTCTACCGAAAAGGGGGGGTGGTGCAGGGCTAGGAGAACATGGTGGTGGTTGGCCCGGCTGCGCTGTAGCTCTTGTCGGAGCCAAAGTAAGGTGCGGTCGGTTAGGTAGCCGCTGTCCCTGCCTGGCACCAGCGAGTTCAACAAAATAAAGCTCCAGTTCTCGCGACTGAAGCTTTTCTCTGCGTGCAACCGCCCGCCGCGGAGCTCTAGGTTCATAACATGCAGGCGATCGTGGTTCCCCGCCAGCCAGTAGGTATCGATGGGAAGAGCTTGCAAATAGCCTCTAAGACGGGCATAGGCAGCCGCACTGCCATCTTGGGCAAGATCCCCGGTTAGGAGCAACACATCCGGCAAGGGATCCAAACTCACAATGGCCTTTTGCACTGCCAGAAAAGAGGCCTCGGTGTCTACCCCCAACAACCGCTGATGGCTCTTGGCAAATAGATGCAGGTCACTGATTTGAACCACGTAAACCGTCATGGCAGCGGGATTTTTCAGCACCGAAAGGCCTTTGCCGTCTCCAAAGGCAGAGAGCCCTCTCAAGAGACCCTTAGAGAGCGACCTACCTCCCGGAAAGCAGTCTGCACCTGTGGCCAGCGGGATTCCTGGGTTGAGGCAGTTAGAGTATAGAGGCGATGGTGACGAACGGTTACCGTCACTACCTCGTGGCGAAGCTGGGATCCCAGATTGGTTTGGTACTCAAACAGGTAGTAGGGCTGCCCCTGCCGCTCGAAGGCCTCGGCTGCCAAGAGCTGGGTTGAGCGACCCGATCCCTCAGGGGCAATGATCTTCTTTGCCACCAATTGCCCTACCTCCTCTGGGCCTCCCAGATCCGCAATCGTCTCCCCTTTGTCGAAGGGGGCAACCATCAGGCTGATGTTTTCGGTCTCATAGACTAGGTCGCGCAGGAGCACGGCTAGCCCCTTCCCAGGGCTTAGCTTCACGCTCACCATGCCATTGGGGTAAGCAAAGGCAAAAGCTCCATTGGGATCTCGGTAGACTCGCAGGTTGGGGCTTGCTGAGCAGGCACCAATGATCAAGCTGAGGCAGACCCCCAGCAGCAACAACACCCTAGAAAGCCGCCGACCCAGTAGGCTCAACTGCCCCTCTCCTGCCATGCCGAGATCCTCCGCTTAGGGTTAGCCACCTCCATATCCTACCTAAGATTGGACCGCAGCAGCCTTTTAGCGGGATCCGTTCTGGTAGTGGCGGGAGCGCAGGACCAACACATCGGAAAGCTGGCGCAGCTGATTTTGAAGCTGAGCAAGCTGTTGGGCGTCGCGTACATCAATGCAGAGGTCAATTGAGGCAGTGCGATTGGCAAAGGTTTGCACCTTGGCATTGCGCACATTGATGCCCTGATCGGAAAGGCGGGAGAGAATATCCCGCAGCACGCCAACCCGGTCGATGACCTCTAGACGCAGTTCTACAGGATAAGTCTGGGTGCTTTGCCGCAGTTGCTCCTCGTTCCAGCGCACCGGCACCAGCCGCTCACCCGGAACCTGAGCTACCCGCGGACAATCGCGATGATGAATGGTGATGCCCTTGAAGCGGGTAACCACGCCCAGGATGGGATCCCCTGGGAGCGGGTTGCAGCATTTGGCCAATTGATGTTTCAGGCCCTCCACTCCCAGGATGAGAGATTGGGATCGGCTAGAAGCTCGATTTCCATCGCTTCGCGGCAGCAGCAGCTTGGCTTCCGCCAAAGATCCCTCCTCGGGTGGGGGGGAGATGGCTGGCTTGCTGACCTCCTGCAGCCGGTGGATCACCTGCGCGGGGGTTACCTCTCCATAGCCCAGCGCCGCCAGTAAATCGTCCACGCTGCTGTAGTTGAGCTTCTCGGCAACCTTCTGCATCCGCTCGGACTTCAGCAGCGCTTCGAACCCCGTTTTGCCCAGCTCCCGCTCCAGCAACTGCCGACCGCGGGCAATATTTTGCTCGCGATTGGAGCGCTTAAACCATTGGCGAATGCGATTGCGCGCCGAGCTGGTGGCTACAAAATTAATCCAGTCTAGACTGGGGTGGGCATTCTTGTGGGTAATAATCTGCACGATGTCGCCATTGCGCAGGCGAGTGTCCAGCGGTACAATCTTGTTGTTTACCCGCGCCCCGGCGCAGTGATCCCCAATTTCTGAGTGGATGCGATAGGCAAAATCAATCGGGCAGGATCCCTGGGGTAAGGCCAGCAGATCTCCCTTGGGGGTGAAGACGTAAACTTCGCTCTCAAACAGGTTCTCGCGAACAGTCTCTAGGTATTCTCTGTCGTCCTTGAGGTCGTTTTGCCACTCCAAGAGTTGCCGCAGCCAGCTAAAGCGCTCTTCCTCGGGCTTTACGGGGGTGCTGCCGGCTTCCTTGTATTTCCAGTGGGCAGCAATGCCGTACTCGGCCACGCGGTGCATTTCTTCGGTGCGGATCTGCACCTCCACGGGTCGCCCCTGCAAACCAATCACTGTCGTGTGCAAAGATTGGTAGCGGTTTGGCTTGGGCAGGCCAATGTAGTCTTTAAAGCGCCCGGGAATGGGGCGGAAGCAGTTGTGAACAACTGCCAGCACCCGGTAGCACTCGCTCACGGTCTGCACGATAACCCGCACGGCCAGGAGGTCGTAGATCTCGTGGAATTCCTTGCGCTGCTGCTGCATCTTGCGGTAGATGCCATACAGGTGCTTGGGCCGCCCGCTGATCTCAAAGTGCTCTAGCCCCGCTTGGAGGAGGTTCTTCCGCAGCTCTTCGATAAAAGCTTGGATCTCCGCCTCTCGCTCGCTGCGCTTGGCGTTAACCAACTCTTGGATCTGGCGATAGGCTTCGTAGTCCAGGTACTTAAAAGCCAGGTCTTCCAGTTCCCACTTGAAATGCCAGATCCCCAGCCGGTTGGCCAAGGGGGCAAAGATCTCCATGGTTTCGGCTGCAATCTGCTTTTGCTTGTGGGGCGGCAGATATTGCAGCGTGCGCATGTTGTGCAAGCGATCCGCCAGCTTGACCACGATGACCCGAATGTCTTTGGCCATGGCCACAAACATGCGGCGGAAGTTCTCCGCTTGCTGCTCCGTTTTGCTGGAGAAATTAAACTTAGAAAGCTTGGTTACCCCTTCTACCAAGAGGCGCACTTCGGGTCCAAATTCTGCTTCTAGCGCCTCCAGGGTAACGCCTGCATCCTCAACAACATCGTGCAAGAAGCCAGCCGCTACCGTGACGGCATCCCCCCCCAGCTCCCGCAACAAGCTAGCTACAGCCACCGGGTGGGCGATGTAGGGATCCCCCGACTTCCGCTTTTGGCCCTTGTGCAAGCAGTAGGCAAACTCAAAGGCCCGGCGCAGCAAATCTGCCTCTTGGGGAGTGTAAGCTCTCAGCCCATCGCCGAGATCTTCAGCGCCAGAAAGCAAAGCACGCAGCCATCCTGGCACCTCAAAATCGAGGTTGTTTAGGTCAAAGCCTCCTTCTAAGCTGGCGGCAACAGCAGGCTGACCCATGGGAATCTAGCAAGGAGGATGGTCTACTCCCTGGAGTTTCTTACAGCCTATCCCCAACTTGACTGTCCGCAGGCAGGTTAAAGGCAAAAAGCGCTGCGAAAAACCTCAGGGAAAAATCTGGCGCAGTGTTAGTATTCTAGTTCCATCGTATCACTCACTCTGCCGCATCTCGTAGCAACATATACAGACAGATGAAGCTAGCCTCTTGCTAGAGGGCTAGAGGTGGGAGGAAGTTGCAAAGCTAGAGGCCCTAGCCACCCCTTGCGGTAGTCGTTGAGGATTTGCCTTGCCGCTCGCTCG
>NZ_JANSHU010000002.1:14667-32059 GCF_047461755.1 Synechococcus sp. R65.1
TGGGAGGAAGTTGCAAAGCTAGAGGCCCTAGCCACCCCTTGCGGTAGTCGTTGAGGATTTGCCTTGCCGCTCGCTCGGTATCGCCTTGGTAGCGCCGTTGGGCCAGCTCCTGGACTGCCACGCTGCCAGGGGGGATTGGATCGAGCCAGCCGTAGCGCTGTTGCAAAAGAGCTTGGGCCTGGGGCTGCACCTGCAGCAGTTGATCCACAAAGTAGGCCGCTACGCGCTCGGGGTCGTAGGCGGCAGCGCCAATGTCATCGCAGATGGCTAGCAGCGTGGCTGCCCGCTGATCCGGCAGCGAAGGCGGGAGGATGCCCGGCGAGTCCAGCAAATCCAACTCCCCCCCTAGCCGTACCCACTGCAGTTGCCGGGTTACCCCAGGGCGCGCAGCGCTCTCGACGGCTCGCCGTCCCAAAAGTCGATTCAGCAGGGCCGACTTGCCCACATTGGGAAAACCCACCACCACCGCCCGGACAGCCCGCGGCCGCATGCCCCGCCGCTGCCGCCGCTCGTTGACCGACTGCCCTAGCTGCAAAATAGCCTGCTTGAGGCGACTGACCCCTTGTCCCGATTGGCCGTTGGTGGGATAGACCGGGATCCCTTGCTGCGAGAAATACTCCTGCCAAGCTTTCAGATCCCTTGCCGCAATCGAGTCGGCTCGGTTAAGGGCCAAGAGGCGCGGCTTCTGCCCCAGCCACTTGTCCAGCTCGGGATGGCGGCTGGCCAGCGGGATACGCGCGTCCACCACTTCAATTGCCACATCCACCAGCCGCAGTTGTTCCCGCAACTGGCCAAGGGCCTTAGCTATGTGGCCAGGATACCACTGGATGGTCGGAGAGCTCATGCTGCCAAAACCCTGGCAAACACCAAGGGCGGGATCTACTCTAGCTTGTCCAGCTCGTCTTTCCCACCTGTAGGGCAAGCAACGGCTGGGATCCCTTGCCAAGACAAGCTAGCGTTAAGGAGTGTAACGGCGGAGAAGGGACGATGGTCAAGCGCGTGCGGTTGGATCCCATTGCTCAGGTGTCAGAGGTGGCCACCAACAACAACTTGCTCTCGGTGCTGCTGCAGGAAGAGCTGAATGTGTTGAAAGAGTGCGGCGGGCGCGGTCTCTGCGCCACCTGCCATGTGTACGTGAAAGAAGGGATGGAGTCGCTCTCGCCCATGACCCGCCGGGAGCAGCGCACCCTGGAGGTGATCACTAGCCGCAAGCCCAATTCCCGGCTTGCCTGCCAGGCGCGGGTTCTGGGAGAAGGGGTGGTGGTGGAATTGCCGGTGGGAATGTACGCCAATGCTCTCAAGGATATCGAGGTGCTCATTGGGCGGCGGGCCGAGCAGCCCATCTTGCACCCTATCACTGGTGCTGTGTTGGTGCAGGCAGGAAAGCTGATTACCCGTTCGGTGCTGGAGTCGGTGAAGAACCTCGATCTAGACATCCAAGAGGCTTTGGCCCGCAGCAGCCGAGATTTCTAGAGCTCTATGGGACCTGTATTTCTCGGGATCGACCTAGGCACGTCGGGAATGCGGGTGGTGGCCCTCTCGGAAGCGGGGGAGGTGGTGGGCAAAAGCGAGCGCTCCTGGGATCCCCCAGAAACCAACCCGGGCCGCTGGCTGCGCACCCTAAGAACCCTGTTGGGACACCTAAGGGGGCAACTGGGGGATCGCTACACCATTGTTGCCCTTAGTGCCTGCAGCACCTCGGGTACAGTGCTGCCGGTGGACGGTCGCGGCATGCCGCTGGATCAGGCCTGGCTGTATTCCGACCCGCGGGGCCGGGCTCAGGCCAAGCAGTTGGGGATCCCTGCCAGCTGGGGACTTAGCCGCTGGCTGTGGTGGGCAGAAGCCCATCCCGAGCGATACCGGGACAGCTACTTGGCCCATCCGGCGGACTTTCTCCTAAGCCAACTGGGAGGCCGCCGACGGGTAACCGATCACACCCATGCCTTGAAAAGTGGCTTTGACCTAGAAACCTACACCTGGCCGCGGGAGTGGCTATCTCGCCATGGCCTCGACCCCAAGCGTTTCCCTGAGGTGGTGGCGCCGGGAACGGTTTTGGGAACGGTGCGAGCTGAGTGGGAGCTGGGGCCAGAGGTGCTAATTGCCGCCGGGATCACCGATGGCTGCGCCGGACAACTGGCTGCAGGAGCTACTCGCTTGGGTCAAGTCTCCACCAGCCTGGGCACCACTCTTATCTTCAAGGCCAACAGTGCTGATCCCATACAAACCCCTAGCATCTACTCCCATCTGCACCCCGACCGAAACGGCTGGTGGCCGGGGGCAGCTTCCTCTTGTGGAGGTGGAGTTTTGCCCCACTTCTTCCCTGGCGGCAACTTGGCTGCCTTGGATCAGCAGGCGGAGGCCCATCTGCCCACTGGCTTGGTCAGCTATCCGCTCTGCCGACCTGGCGAGCGTTTTCCCATCCTAGATAGCGAATTTGCCGGCTTCTTGCCCCAGGCGGAAGTAGGATCCCCTCGCTTTTACGCCGCTCTCTTGGAAGGGGTGGCGATGGTGGAGCGGCTGGGACTGGAGACCTTGGCCGCCCATGGGATCCCCCTACTAGAAGGGAGCCCAATTTTGACCACCGGCGGGGGCTGCAAGAGTTCCCTCTGGCTCCGCCTGCGCGCCAGTATCCTTGCCCGTCCCTTGGCAGTGGTCAAACATCCCGACCCGGCTGTAGGAGCGGCCATCCTGGCAGCATCGGCCTATTGGTGCTGCTCAGTGCAGCAGGCTGCCGAGCGCTTGGTGCAGGTGGAACGTCTCATCCAGCCAGATCCAAACTGGGTCAAGGCCTATGCCGAGATCTACTCGGAATTTCGCAGCCGGTATTTCTCCCCCTGAGGGGGAACATTTTTACACACTCCCCGGGGATCTACCTCGGGGGGTTTCGTTTCCTATTTCCAGGAATCCCCCCGAAGGGAAGACCTCGGACATTAAGCGCGGCCCTCGCTTTGCTCAAGCCTTGTTTCCAGTTTCTGGGAGTCACCCCGGACGGGAGAACTTGCCAGTTTGAGATTAAGTGGCACGCTCCTGTCGCGTTTCCAAGTTTCTAGGGCTCCCCCAAAGGGGGAACTCGATTCCGAGGTGGGGCTACCACCTAGACGACGTGGATCATGTTTCCAATTTCTGGGAACCCCCCGAAGGGGGAACAGGACTCCACCCCCCTTAAAGCCAAGCAGGGCAAGGAATACAAGACCCATTTGTGAGGGGGTCGGTCGAAAAGAGCAGAAAGTAGCCTTGGAAAGGGGGGGTAAGAGGCCTGAAGGCCTCGTGGTGCAAGGAATCGAGCGGGTGAACGAAAAAATAGGCTTTTCCGGGACTTTCAAAGGCGCTCGCAAAGCTGGCGATACTATGCTTGCCCTGAAGGATTACGCAGGCTTCTCCTCAAAGTTGCATCAGCCAAAAGCCAGCGAACGACTGAGCCCTGAAATCGCTTTGGATGGCGAGGAAATGGATCCCTTGCGCTTGGCGTTGGCGTTGGGCAAAGCCCTCGGCCTCTGCTCGCAGCTTTTCGTCTTTGAGTTGTGCAAAGAGATAGCAATCGTTGAGGCCAGCCTCGAACAGCAGCCATCCCTCCGCCACAGTCAAGTAGGCAGGCTCCATGCCGCTCATCCAGGCTGCTATAGGAAGAGCCCGCTGCGAGGCGATCACCAAGCCGGGAATGATCGTGTCGGGCGCAAAAGCCTCCCAGTTTACTGGAAACAGCTCGCCAAATTCGATTGGCCAGGTCTCGGCTTCCCGCAGATCCCTAGCCCGCAGCGTCACGAACGCCCAGCGCTCTCCCTGCAACTTGTCCGGCAGGGGAATGGGATCCGGCGAATCCGGCTCCACGGGGGGTTCAGGGCTGTAGGTGAACTGAGTTTCCTGGGGGTAAACCTGCTCTGCCCGTTCCCGCATCCAGGCCTTAAGGGCATAGACGCGACGGCTGGGGAGCATGGGGATCCCGACGGCGTTGCAGGCCCGTTGCAGAATGGAGCTCATGCGGGCTCGGAACACCCGGATGGCCGAGGGGGGCTGGGGAGCCGCTTCCAGATAGCTGCGCAACTGTTGGGCCACCCAGGTGCTATTGACCTCTTGGTTGCTGCAGTACTTGGCCTGGCGAAACTGGCCGCCGGGATCGCACACCAAGAGCTCCCAAACTCGCCGATCCTGGGCATCCCGCAGCGGAACGGCGTTGAAGTCCATCTGCCAGATGGGGCCGCGCACAGGGCCAGAACGAGGGGGTTGAATGGCCAAGGCACTTCTCCCCTTTGCTACGCGCTGCTGGGAGAGGGGTTCGGAAGCTGTTGGCCTGCAATATCCCCGACCACGGCCCATTCCCGCTCCCCAAAAATGGCGGAAGGGTAGCGGTAGTACTTAAACTCCAGCAGGTTGTAGAAGGGATCCTGCAGAAAGAACGTGCCGTGCTCCAGGGGGGTGCCGACGAAGCGCCAGCGTGGCTCCTGATAAAAAGGCAATCCCCGCACCTGGGCCCGGTCGGCCAGGCTCTGCCACTCTGCTTGGGTGGGAAAGATCAGGCCGAAGTGGCGAGGGTAGATGCCCCGCTGGGGCCTCAGCTCTTCCTGGGTGAGGTGGGCCACCAGTTGATGGCCATAGAGGTTCAAGATGACGGAAACAGGCGTTTCCCGACCAATCTGGCAACCCAAGCCCTCGCCGTAGTAGGTCTTGGTCAAGGCAATGTCGGCAACCGGAAAGGCAAGATGAAAGCGGATGGGTTCCATGGGCTCTCCTGGCAAGCAGCCTGCTCAAGTCGGGATCCCTGCTCTTTATAAGGTAGGCGATTTTGTGCTGAAGGGTGGGATCCCTTCCCCAGCCGACTGTACGCCTTTGCGCAAGAAGCCCAGCCAGGGCGATGTTATAACATTTGAGCTGGAGAGCCAACTCAGTGTGGTGAGAGACTGGGGAGCGCAAAGAGGCAATCTTGGCCATGACCAGCACCTGGACTGAGCAGCGCCGCCGCGAGGAGGAAGCGCGCCATTTTTTTTGGATGGTGGCGCTGTCCCTGCTGCTGCATGGGTTGGCGCTGTTGGGCTTGCTCTCCTGGAGTCGGTTTTGGCCGTTTCGCCAGCAAGAACAAAAAGCCATTGAGTTTATCTTGCTGGAGCCAGAAGATCTCGAGCCGCCGGAAGAAGCAGAGCTGGTTTCAGAAGTGGATTCCCGCGATGGGGGCAAGCGGGTAGAAGCCTCTCCTTCGCAAGGCAGTCCACCCCAATCCCGCGCTGCTACCCGTCAGCAAGCCGCTCCGCCGCCTCCGCCTCAGCCCCAGCCGCCACGGCCGCAGCCGCCTGCCCCTGTACCGCCGCCTGCCCCAGCAGAAGTTGCCCTAGCCACTCCTAGACCTACCCCACCTCCTCCACAAACTCCAGTTCCAGCTCCTCCTCGGTCCAGGGCAACGCCAACGGCAGCGCCGCCTCCACCTACCGCAGCCCCCAAACCCACTCCCACTCAGACTCCGCCACCTGTGGCGGCCGCTCCTCCTGCTCCGCCCGCGCAGCCCAGAGAGCGGGCCTCGGATCTCAGCCAATTGCAACCCCTTGCGCCTGCTCCCCAGCCGCCGACAGAGGTTTCCCCTGCTGAGCGGTCCTCCGAGGCTTCTCAGTTGGGACCGCCCATCAGCGCTTCTGCGCCCAGCGATGGAGGCGGGATCCAGGGCAGAGGAGCCAGCGGCTTGGCCAACCCTACCCAGTCGGCTCCCAACCCTCCCAGTGTGGCGGCGCGGGCCAATGTGGATTGGGGCCCCTGGCTAGCAGCTTTGCAGCGCAAGGTGGAACAGAATTGGATCCCAGGCCAGACCGGCACTTCCCGCCGCACCGTGGTGATCTTCACGGTGGGTCGAGGTGGCGAGCTGCAGAGCATTCGCCTGGCCCGCACTTCCGGCAGCCAACAAACCGACGACGCGGCGCTGACGGCAATTCAGCGGGCAGCACCCTTTTTGCCCCTGCCTGAGGCCTATGAGGGCAACTCGGTGACGATCAACTTCACCTTCGACATCAACGTCTTGGGCCAGTTGACGGTGGACGGATCTGCCAACTAGACCCCTGAAGCAAGCTCCAAGAAAGGTACGAGGTTGGGTCTAAAGCTCCCTTCATGAGCCAAACGCCGCTGCAGTGCACCCCCCTGTTCCCCTTGCACCAAGCCTTGGGGGCGCGTTTTGTCTCCTTTGCCGGATGGGAAATGCCGCTGTACTACCAGGGTGTGGTGGCTGAGCATCGGGCGGTGCGGGAGCAGGCGGGGATATTCGACATCTCTCACATGGGCAAGTTCACCCTTTGGGGACCGGAGCTGGGATCCCACCTCAGCCGTCTCGTGCCCAGCGATCTCAGCACTGTGCGGGTGGGCTCTGCTCGCTACACGGTTTTGCTCAACCCCCTGGGGGGCATTGTGGACGACGTCATCTTCTACCGGCATCCACCGGAAGGAGAGCTGGAGCACTGGAGCCTGATCGTCAACGCGGCCACCTGCCAGAAAGACAGGGAGTGGCTGCAGCAGCAAGGGATCCCTGGCCTAGAACTTCAAGATCGCACGGCGTCCCACGTGTTGCTGGCCGTCCAGGGGCCGGCAGCGGAAGAGGTTTTGCAGCCTTTTCTAGAGGGATCCTTGAAAGCTTTACGCCGATTTCAACATGGGCAGTTTATCCCTAAAGCTCCTCAAAGGGAGAGCTCCGCAGAGGCAAGTGTCTTTGTGGCCCGCACCGGCTACACCGGCGAAGATGGCTTTGAGCTCCTGCTCAGTCCCTCAGACGGCCGCTGGCTCTGGGAGCAACTGGTGCAGGCAGGAGTCCAGCCCTGTGGCCTGGGCTGCCGCGATACGCTGCGGTTGGAGGCTGGCTTTTGCCTCTACGGGCAAGACATAGATGAGAGCACCACTCCCCTGGAAGCCGACCTGGGCTGGTTGGTCAACAACCCGGCAGAGTACCTAGGCAAGGCGGCGCTAGAAAACCAGCGGGCCGAGGGGATCCCTCGTCGTCTGGTGGGATTTCGCATGCTGGATCGAGCCATTCCCCGCAGCGGCTATGCCATCTATGCTCCCAACTCCTCTCAGCCGATTGGCCGGGTAACCAGCGGCACCCACTCTCCCACCTTGGGCTATGGCATTGGCCTGGGGTACGTGGATTCGACTTGGGCCGAGGTGGGATCCCGGCTGGAGATTGAGATTCGGGGCCAGCGCCGGCTTGCCGAGGTGGTGAAAAAGCCCTTTTACCGGAGGCAGGCCCCGGCCTAGTTGGAGGGATTGAGCCGTTTGCCAGTCTTGGGGGTGGAGTATTCCTGCTGCAGCCGCCGCAATTTCCGCAGGGCCCGCCGCTCAATTTGCCGCACCCGCTCCCGCGACAGGCCAATGTGCTCCCCAATCTCGCGCAGCGTCATCCTCTTGGCTCCATCTAGGCCGTAGCGGGCTACGATGACCTGCTGCTCGCGTTCGCTCAGTTGCCTCACAAGGGCGCGGACTTCCTCCCAACGGGCAATCCGAGTGAGATGCTCGACCGGATCGTTGTCTTCGTCGGGGATAAAGTGCTGCAGCTCCGTGCCGTCCTCATCGCCCACACTCACGTTGAGGGAACAGATCTCGGCCATGTGGCGGGTGATCAGCTCGCGGTAGTTGTCGCCAATATCCAGCGAATCGAAAACTTCTTCGGCTGCAGGTCGGGATCCCTTCTGAGCGGATAGCTCGCGGTAGCGCCGCTTCACCTGGGAGACCTTCTCGTACATGTGGGCAGGCAGACGAATGAGGCGCCCTTTGTTTTGGATGCCGCGGTTTACGCTCTGCCGGATCCACCAGGTAGCGTAGGTGGAGAACTTGTACCCTCGCGTGGGATCAAACTTTTCCACGGCGCGGGTGAGGCCAATGGTGCCCTCTTGGATGAGATCCAAAAACGGCAAGCCGCGGTTGCGGTAGCGCTTAGCAATCGATACCACTAGGCGTAGGTTGCACTCCACCATGCGCCTTTTGGCCGCTTCCCCCTCCTGTAGGATCCGCTGCAGCTCTTCCACGGGGATCCCCACCCGTCGGCTCCAGTCCTCGAGCGACTCATCCTGCCGCCGCTGTTCCAGGAGGGCCATCATTCGCTGTACCTGGTAGGCCAGGCGAAGCTCCTCTTCAGGGCTGAGCAACGAGTAGCGACCAATGATTTTCAAGAAACGGCCTACTGCATCTTGCAGGTCAAGACTTTCCGACATATCCAACCCCACACCCTAAACTACGCCCTGTCCGGGCTTTCGCCTCTCCTGTTGCTTTAGGCCTTTCCCCTAGCAGGAGAAGTTGACCGCTCTGCAAGCAGCATCTCCTTCATACCAGAAGGGCAGACTTTCTGTAAAGGTTTTGGCACTCCAAAATTTGAACTTCTGGTAAACGCCTAGTCCAGAAAACTTACTGAGCCTGTCTCGCCTGGCTCTACATAAAGTGTTTTCGAACTAATCTTTTGGACGCGCAACTCTACCAGTAGATGTTGCGAAAGATAAACCAACTTCTCTAGCCAAGAGAAAAGCTCATAGAAATAAATGGGAAAAAATAGCTTATATCGGATACTTCCTGAGGGCCAGATTCCTTCGGGCTAAGACAAAAAGTCCAGAAAAATGCTTGAGGATATCTGTATGGGCACGGACATTTGATTGCAGCGATCCGGCACCTGCTTCCGACAGCAGCTAGCCTTAGGGGCTTGCTCAGCAAAATCCTGAAAAAGGCCAGCAGCTACCTCGAGCTTTCAAGTAGCCTCAACCTGAAACCAGCCAAAGCTGGCTCCAGGAAAAGCCATGACTGCGCTATCCCAAGTTTAGAGTATACCGAGGATTCAGGCACTAGATATGGGGTCAGCCCTCAGAGCTGAGCTCCCGCCGCAGCTTATTGCCTGAGTAAGGGCTGCGCAGCCCAGGTGGGAAAAGTCGCAGTCCCTGGGGCCGCACCTGCCGCTCCGCCAACGGAATGGGTGTCAGCCGCGGCAAAGGGGTAGCCTCTGGCTGAGATCTGGGCGTGGGTGTTGGGGTCGGTGTGGGCCTGGGCGTTGGCTTAGCCGTGGTCTCTGCTGGAGACGGAGGGGTAGGCTCGGCCGGAATTGCTTCTGGCGTCGGACGACGGCGCGGCGCGGGCGTAGGTGGCGACTCTGGTGTAGGTGTGGGTGCCAGCGGTGGAGTTGGGGTCAGCGTAGGGGTAGGGGTGGGTGTCGGAGTAGGAGTGGGAGTGGGAGTAGGTGTCGGAGTCAGAGTGGGCGTCAGAGTCGAAGTGGGAGTCGGTGTTGGACTTAGAGTGGGAGTGGGTGTTGGAGTCGGGGCGGGCGTGGGTGTCGGAGTAGGGGTAGGCGTCGGAGTCGGGGTGGGCTGGGGCTGTACCATAGCCAGGGCCTCTTCCGCTTTCAGCTCTCCTCGGATCAGCTTGGAGAGGGTATCTTGGCCCCCGGGGGTGTAGGTGATCTCGCGGGCGGCGCTGTTCAACACATTGCGGATGGGATCCCCTTTGCTGTCAACCAGCTCCACTACCATCACGTTGCGGCCAGGCTTCCAGCCCTTCAGGTAAAAAGACTCCCAGCGATCCAGCAGGCCAGACTGACCGTTGAGAGTGTAGCGGATGCGCCAGTCACGGGGTAGGTCAGCCAGCAAGCTCTCCCGCACGGGGGCATTGGCAAGCCAAAAATCGACCAGGATTGGCTCAGCTCCGTAGCTGCCGCTGGGAGAGCTGTAGGTGAGAAGAGGCAACTGCGGCTGCGGCACGTATTCTGGCGTGGGAGCTAGCACATGGAAGCTGACTTGGGCGTAGGCTTCGGAGTTTTTAAAGCTCTCGTGCCAGGGCTTGACGGCAAACACCCGCAGCGTATGGGATCCCGGTTCCAAATCCTCAAAAACAAGAGGGGCATCAGCGTCGTAGTGAGAAATGTAAGGCTGGTTGTCCAGAACCACATGCAAATGGGGACCAAGACCCAGTTGCGGATCCTTAAAAATCGGGTACCCTCGTACTGCAAAGCGAACCGTGACCTGGCGCTCTGGCAAGATCTCGCCAGGTTGTGGGCTGAGGATCTGCACCTGCGGGCGATAGTGCTGCAAGTAGGCATCCAGCTTGGCAATTTCTGTTGGCGTTGGCACCCGCTCGAGCTGAGGTGGTTGGTGCTCCTGGGGTTGCTTGGGCGCAGATCCCCCACAGCCAACCAGCACCAAAGCTGCCAACAGCACCATCCACCATCTCAATCCCCATGCCTTCAAGCTGGCACTTCCCGCGTGTTCTTGCATGAGCCTCCCATTCCAACACTTGCCAAGCCGCAGACAAGCCATCCTCACATTACCAGGATGTGTCCTTTGGGGAGGATCCCTTCCCCGCCCTAGAATGGGATCGGCAGGCTTGGTCCTGTCCGGAAAAGCTTTGGGGTCATCTATGAGTTGCTTGGCAGCGACGATAGCGCTCGCGGGCTTGGATCTCACTCAGTGGCAAGCTCTCCTCAACACCCTGGCCTTTGCCATTTGTCTGGGGGCCATGCTCTTTTACTGGGGTGGGGCAGCTTTTCCCCAAGTGCCCCTTTTGGCCGAACTGGGTTTGGCGGGGATGGTGGGGGCCAACTTGACAATAGCTGCTCTGTTGACGGCCCGCTGGATCGATGCCGGCTACTTCCCTTTGAGCAATTTGTACGAGTCTTTGTTTTTCTTGGCCTGGGGGATCACCGCCTTGCACCTAGTGGCTCTCCAGTGGACTCGCCGCCGTTGGGTGGGAGTGATGACTGCCCCATTAGCGACAGGCATTGTTGCCTTTGCCGCCTTGGCCTTGCCGGAGGATATGCAGGCAGCCCAGCCGCTGGTGCCAGCTCTGCAGTCCAACTGGCTGATGATGCATGTCAGCGTCATGCTGTTGGCCTACGCAGCCCTCTTGGTGGGCTCCCTGTTGGCCATGGCCTTTCTCATCCTCACCCGTGGCCAGGAGGTACAGCTCAAGGGCAACTCCCTTGGCCTGCAATTTCGCCCGTCCCAAGCTGCAGTCCAGCCGGAGCTGATAGCCCGTGCCAGGACTGAACTTCCTCCCCAGCCGACTCCAGAAGGGATCCCTCGGCAACAACTGAGCCTGGCCGAGATCTTGGACAACACCAGCTACCGCTTCATCGGGCTGGGCTTTCCGCTACTTACCATTGGCATTATTGCCGGGGCCGTCTGGGCCAACGAGGCCTGGGGTACCTACTGGAGCTGGGATCCCAAGGAAACCTGGGCCTTGATTACCTGGTTGGTTTTTGCTGCCTATCTACACGCCCGCATCACCAAGGGCTGGCAGGGCAGGCGTCCTGCGCTTCTAGCCAGCTTGGGTTTTGGGGTGGTTTGGGTTTGTTACCTGGGAGTGAACTTTTTGGGCAAAGGCTTACACAGCTACGGCTGGTTCTTTTAGGTCCGCCGCCCCATTGACTCTGGTGCTGGCAAGTCGTCGTGGATACCTTTGATTTGAGGAAAACGGCATGCGTCTGTTTAACTACCTAATCTTTTTCTCGGCCCTCCTGGGTGTGGCCCTCTTTGCCATGCAAAACGCCAATCCGGTAACGATTACCTTTGCCCCTGGCGTCAGCATCGAGAGCCCGCTAGTGATTGAGCTTTTGGCTTCTGCTGGGATTGGCGCTGCCTTGGCCTGGATCTATGGCCTCTGGATGCGGCTGCAATTTAGCCTCGAAGCCCGCGAGAAAAATCGGCAACTGCAAGAGAAGGAAGTGGCCATCAGCGAGCTGAAGGAAATGGTGGTGGAGCTGGAGGCAAAAGTTAAGCAACTGCCCCCCAGCAAACGAGCTGAGCCTCAGGAAGACCTCCAAGAGGTTAAGGAAGTGACCACCGAGGGATCCCCTGCCTAGGTTTTCCATTGGTCTTTGCGGTACAATTGAGCCTCTATTTGCCTTTGCACTAGCACCTATGCAGGTTACTCAAGAAAAGCGCCCTGGTAGCCGGCTTGGCTTCAAGATCGTGGTGGAAGCTGACCGGGTTAAGCGCTCCTACGAAAAAACCCTGCGCCAACTGGAGCGGAACATCCAGATCCCGGGGTTTCGCAAGGGCAAGGCCCCTCGCAACCTGGTAGTGCGCCAGGTGGGCCGCGAGAGGGTTATTGCCAGTGCTATCGACGACCTAATCCAGGAGGCTATCCAGGAGGTTCTCCAGGAGGCTCAAGTCACCCCCATCGGCCAGTTTGAGCTGGATGAAGAGGTGAAGCAGCTTCTGGAGCGCTTTAACCCAGAAGCCGAGTTCAGCTTCTCAGGGTATGTGGAAGTGTACCCTGAGGCTCGCGTTGGTCAGTACAAAGGGCTGACGGTTACGGCAACCCGGGTTGACGTCAAGCCTGAGGAAGTCGACCGCCTCATCGAAAAGCTGCGAGATCAGCGGGCTACCCTCTTGCCTGTGGAGGATCGGCCTGCCCAGTTGGGGGACGTGGTGGTGCTGGATTTCCAAGCCCGCGACGCCGAGGGCAGTCTCCTTGAGGAGCTCGCCGCTCAAGACTTGCAACTGGAGCTGAAAGAGGAAAACTTCATTCCCGGCTTTGTAGCAGGCGTTGTGGGCATGCAGCTCGACGAGACTAAGGAGATCACTGCCACCCTGCCCGAGGATTACTTTAGAAAAGAGCTGGCTGGGAAAACGGTTACCTTTACCGTCTGCCTCAAGGAGATCAAAACCAAAGAGCTGCCGGAGCTGGACGATGCCTTTGTCCAGGAAGTCAGCAACTTCCAGACGGTGGCGGAGCTGCGGGAACACCTGCAAAAGCGCCTTGAGCAAGATGCCCTAAGACAATCCGAAGAAAACCTTGAAACGGCCATCCTCAACGCCATTTTGGCAACCACCGAGGTGGATCTGCCTGAGAGCCTTGTTGAGCAAGAGATAACGCAGCTGCTAGCTCAAGACCTGCAGTCGCTGCAGCAGCAAGCAAGGGTTGCCCCGGGAGAAATCCGCAAGCTCCTGGGTCAACTGCCACCTGAGACTCTCAACCAATTGAGGGAGCGCCACCGAGCTGAGGCCATCGACCGGCTGCGCCGCGCCTTTGCTCTCAGCGCCATCGTCCGGCAGGAGCAAATTGCCGTCGGCCCCACTGAATTGGAAGTGGAAATGGAAGCGGTGATGAAGGCCTACGCTCAGCAGGGCCAAAAGCTGGATCGGGAGCGGACACGCCAGGTCATTTACGAAAATTTGCTTACTCGTAAGGTGATGGCCTGGTTGAAGTCTCAAACCACGGTCAACTGGGTCGATAGCGAGGGCAATCCCACCGAGGCACCCCCCCTTCCCGTCGGGGCTAAAGGCGAAGACTTCGAAGAAAAGGCTGGGTCGGTACTGGCAGCAGCAAGCCTTGAGGCTTCTACAGCCCCAGCTGAGGCTGTGGCAGAACCCCCTTCAGGAGTAGCCACAGAAACCGCCACAGTTGCCGCTCCAGAGTCGGAACCAGCCTCTGCCTCTGGGGAGAGCTTAGATCGAGAAGCCAAATCAGCCGCCCAGGACAAGCCCAAGTCGGGTAGAAAGGGCAAAAAGGTCAAGTAAAAGCGGTCAAGCTACAGGAGGCCGCGCCGCATCTGATCCCAGAGGCGGAGGTAGGACTCGGCTTCGGCCAGGCTCAAGGGCCGCCAGATCTCGGCCCGTTCCCAGGTGGAGGGGTGGAAGTCGGGCCGGCGGCGCAGCCGCAGGGAAAGTTGGTTCAAGTCCAGCGGTAACACTGAAGGGATCCCGCTTAAATTGACGAGGCGAGGGGCAAACTCGGGATTTAAGACAAAGTCAATCCAGTTGACCAGCAGGGATGGCAGCTCCGCCTGCAGCTCTTCAGGGAGAGGCTGGGCAGCCCGAGGCCGCACCCAGACATCCCACCAGACAGCAGATCCCGAGGCCGGGATCACCACCTCCAACTCGGGGTAGTTGGCCTGAGTGGCGTAGAGATCTTGCGACCAGCCCACAGCTACCCAGCTATCGGCCAGGCGCAACATGGGCAAGTAGTCAGCGGAGGTATAGGCCAAAACTTGACGGTGCAGGGATCCCAGCTCCCGTCGCAACTCGGTTTCTTCCGGATCGAGGGGATCGTTGTAGGAGCGGCCCATCTTTTTTAGGGTCAGCCCAATCACTTCGCGTGGGTGATCCGGCAGCGTGATCTTGCCAGCCAACTCAGGCCGCCACAGGTCGGCCCAGTCCTGGAGGGGTTTGCTGACCCGGTCCCGGCGGTAGGCAATGGCCGTCACCCCCCAGCGCCAGGGCACACCCCAGATCTGCCCCTCCCGCAGGGCTGCTGCTTGCCAACGGGGATGCAACTGCTGCCAGCGTTCTCCCAAGAGACTGCGCGGCAAGGGATCCAGCCAGCCGGCAGCCAGAGCCCAATCCAAAGCGTCGGCCCCCAGCAGGCTGAGAGCTGGCACCGGCAGTCGTTGGCTAAAAGGCCCCCAGGAGGGCTGGGGTGGCTGAAGGCTTTGGCGCAGGTAAGCCAACAACTGGCTTCGCTCATCCACCAGCTGCAACCGAAAGCGGGCCCGAGTGCGACGGCGAAACTCGCTGACTAAGCTCTGAGGGATCCCCGGCTTGAGGGCGAGGATGAGGGGCAAATGGGCCCTGGGCCCGCCACAGCCGGCCACCGCTAGCCCGGCTAGGAGGAGGAATTCACGTCGGCTTAGCTGTCTCTTGCCCACGCCAGTACCGCTCCACCAGAATCAAGGCCACCAGATCATCGTAGGCCCTCTCCGGCAGCCGCAGCCCTTTGGGCAGTAGGCGCTGCCACCACCGCGGCCGGTAAACCTCCCAGTAGCGCCGCCGGGCTTCTTCCGAGCTGTGGCGTTCGTCCACCAGGACAATCTGGTGCGGCGGAAGAAGCAGCTCCAGTTGAGACTTCCACTGCCGCGCCGTCGTTTGATCCCCCAGGATGAGCCGCTCTGCTCCAAACTGCTGCCAGAGAGCCCCCAACCTGGGCAGGGCCTCTTGGGCAGGAACCACCTCCCGGTGCAAAACTTGCCAGGCTGGCTGGGTTTGCACAACCGCAAGGCCGCACTTGTCCCGCCCTGGATCAAAACCCACTAATACCCGCTCCATCTCCTTGACCCTCACCCCTCCCTGCGCCCTCTTAGCTGAGCGGGAGCAGAGCCGTATTGGCTGGAGGCTTGCGCCATGAGAAAACTCACCCGCAGCGGCCCTGCCGTGTAGATGTCGGCATCAGCCACCAGCTTCACATCCAGAGGGGTGGTGCTTTGGCGCAGCTGCTGCACCACTTCCAAAAACTTGACCTGGGAGAACTCTCCGACAGTGCCAGTGATGGGATCTGCAAGGAGACCTTTTTCTTGGGAGCGCTGGTTGGCCTCGTTTAGCAGCTCCAGCAGCCGCTGCTGGATTTCACTTTCGCTGAGGCCCGGCTGGATCACTCCTTGGGCCAGCACCGACCCCTTGGCGAAGAGGCGCTGGTTGGGGTAAATCTGAACCACCACAGGCACAGGCTCACCCTTGAGCCGGTTGGTGAGAGAGAGGATGCGCACCGCCCAGCTGCCGGCTTCTTGTAGCTTTTTCAAAGCTCGATCCGCATCCTCGCGGCGGATGAGAATGGCGTTTTCTAGAGGAGGTATAGGCTGGGATCCCAGCGCCAGCGCCCGCTGTTCTGCCTGCGCCAACAGTTGCTCAAACTGCTGCCGGACTGTCTCTGGCTTTGCCCCGGCAGGGGTCTGAACTACCCCTGTAGCTAAGACTTCGCCTGCCAAGATGGCAAGCTCGCCCCGCCGCAGCCGCACTGCCAACTGGCTGAGCTGGGCAATTTCCCCCTCGAGCTGGTTTTTCTGGGTCTCCAGTTGGTTTAGGGCTGCCTGCGCCGCCTCCAGGGAGCGCTCCAGTTGATCCCGATCCAACTGCAAGGTCTGCTTTTGGGACTTTAGGGTGGCGATGGTTTGCTGCGCCGATTCCACCTCCCTCTTGACCGCCGCCAGCTCTACTTGGGCCTGCTCCAGCTTAGGCTGCACCTGGGCCAGCTGCTCTTGGGTTGCTGCCAGCTTGGCTTCGGCCTCCTGCCGGGCCTGCAGGGCTGCGGCCAGTTGATCCTGAACTTCACTCAGGCGGGTTTGGGCTGCCGACTGCTGGCTGCGAAATCGATCCAGATCTAGCCGCAGGCGATCCCGCTCGGCCCTGAGGGCAGCATTCTCGGTCTCCAGCCAAGCTTTTTGGCGATTGAGGGCCTGCAGCTCTTGCCTAGCCCGAGCAATTTGGTTGGTGTAGCTAAAAAGGGCTTCTGACAGCGAGCGGTTTAGAAGCAGCAGCGTGCCCAGGGTCAGGGCTGAGATGCTCACCCCCGTAATCACGGCTACCAAAATGGCTGTGTGGCGAGGGCGGAGGTTAAACCAGGTTAGGCGCTTTTTGCCAATGCGATACCCCACCCGATCCCCAACCACGGCAATCAGGCCACTGACAAACAGCATGTAGAGGATCAGCAGTACGCCCTGCATATCCCGGGATCCCTGCCACGGAAATCTTAGCAAGGCCACCCAGAGGACTTGAGAAATTTTTGGCGCTATTTAGCAAGCGTTTTAAGCGTAGAGGAGCCGCTCCACAGCTGCCACAATATCTTCTGGCTGCACGATGGTGGCTGCTTCCAAGGTGCCGTTGTAAGGAGTGGGAATGTCTTGGGAAGCCAGGCGCACCACTGGCGCATCCAGCTCGTCGAAGAGTTCTTCCATGATACGCGCAGTCAGCTCTGCCCCAATGCCGCCAGTTTTTACATCTTCCTCCACAATGACCACTCGGTGCGTTTTGCGCACCGAAGCTGCAATGGTCTCCATATCCAGCGGCTTGAGGGAGATCAAATCAATCACCTCAGGATCAATCTCCTGCGCTACCAGGGTATCCACAGCCTTGAGCACGTGGTAGCGCATACGGGAGTAGGTGAGGAGGGTAACGTCGGATCCAGAGCGGACAACTTCCGCCTTATTCAAGGGCAAAAGGTACTCCTCCTCTGGCACCTCTCCCTTCACGTTGTAGAGAAGAACATGTTCGAAGAAGAGGACGGGGTTGTCGTCGCGGATGGCCGACTTGAGCAGACCTTTGGCGTTGTAGGGAGTGGAACAGGCAACGATCTTCAGCCCCGGCACCGCTTGAAAGTAGGCCTCCAGCCGCTGCGAGTGCTCGGCCCCCAACTGCCGGCCCACGCCGCCAGGTCCGCGGATGACAATCGGGACCTTGAAGTTGCCGCCGGACATGTAGCGCAGCATGCCGGCATTGTTGGCAATCTGGTTAAAAGCCAGCAGCAGAAAACCCATGTTCATCCCTTCCACCACGGGGCGCAAGCCGGTTATCGCTGCCCCAATGGCAAGGCCGGTGAAGCTGTTTTCGCAAATGGGGGTGTCCAGGAGGCGCATCTCCCCGTACTTGCGGTAGAGGTCTTTGGTCACTTTGTAGGAGCCGCCGTAGTGGCCTACATCTTCTCCCAAAACAAACACGTTGGGATCCCGGGCCATTTCTTCGTCAAG
>NZ_JANSHU010000002.1:32159-104364 GCF_047461755.1 Synechococcus sp. R65.1
TTGTAGGAGCCGCCGTAGTGGCCTACATCTTCTCCCAAAACAAACACGTTGGGATCCCGGGCCATTTCTTCGTCAAGGGCGGCACGCAAGGCGCTGTAGAGGAAAGTCTCCGGCATAGGGGGCAACTGCTGCTCACTAGTCTCTACATTAAACCACCCCTTTGCCGCTGGTTGCCTGTCTGCGGGAGAACTCCGTCTATGCACCCAAACGGCAGCAACCCTTTTGCAAGCGCCCTTTGCGACTAGCTGGGGGCAAAGTAGCCTTGCCTTCCTTGTCCTGCTGGGCTTTGCGGAGGGATCCTTGGAAATTTACTTCATAAGCCAGTCCTCCAAAATCTGCTGGTAAAGTTCGGGATCCAGGCGGGGTGCGTCGTAAAGCCCTGCTTCGAGCCTTTGTCTTTGAGCCTCAAAGAGAATCACGGCTGCTGCCACCGAGACATTTAGGCTCTGCACCATGCCCAGCATGGGGATGTGGATGAGCGCGTCAGCCAGGGCCAAGGCCTGCTCAGAAACCCCCCACTTCTCCGCTCCCAAGACGATGGCGGTGGGCTTGGTGTAGTCCACCTGCCGGTAGCTGCGGGCCCCCTCCTTCAGGGCAGTGGCATAGATTTGGAAGCCTTCTTCCCGGAGGTGCTGGAAGGCCTCTTCCGTGGTGGGGTGAACCTTGAGGTAGACCCACTTGTGGCTGCCGCTGCTGGTCTCGTTGAAAGTGGGTACACCCTCCGTGGGGTTCACGGCGTGAACTCTGAGCACCCCCACAGCATCGCAGGTGCGCAGGATGGCGGAAAGATTGTGGGGTTTGTGGACGTTCTCTAGAAGCACCGTGAGATCCGGCTGCCTCCGCCTTAAAACCTCCTCCAAGCGCCTTCGCCTCTCTGGAGTGCGCTCCTTCATGGGTGCCTCCCGGAGAAACCTTCGCTTTAGCCGCTAAATCGGACTAGCACCTACCCCAGCTCTGCTGCCTGTAAGATGGCTCTCGGTTAGGATCCCCAGAGATTGGAAAATTGCTGGCCCGCCTTGAAGTTTGCTGCTATCGGCAACCTTTCCGGCAGCCCCTGCGCACCCGCTACGGTCTCTGGTCTACCCGCGAAGGGATCCTAATCCGCCTGACAGACCTGGAGACAGGGCAGCAGGGCTACGGGGAGGTAGCCCCCATTCCTTGGCTGGGCAGTGAGACCCTCGAGGAGGCCCTGGCCTTTTGTCGGCAGTTGCCGGCTGAGCTCTCGGAGGCGCAGATCAAGGAGATCCCGGCAGCGCTGCCTGCTACCCGCTTTGGGCTGGAATGCGCCTGGCTGGCCTGTCGGGATCCTGGCTGGCTAGATAGGGATCTCTCCGGTCTTTCCTTTTGTGGGCTTTTGGGGAAGGATACCCCCTCCGGCTCCTACCCAGTTTACAAGGGCAAGGTGGGAATGGATCCCTTCGCAGCGGAGCGGAAGAAGCTAGAAAGCTGGCTGGAGCGGTTGCCTGCGGGATCCCGGCTGCGGCTAGATGCCAACGGCGGCTTGACTCTAGCAGAGGCGCGGCAGTGGCTGGCTCTCTGCGACCGGATCAATCGGGAGTGGCCGGGCAAGATCGAGTTCTTCGAGCAGCCTTTGCCGCCAGAGCAGTACGCTGACTTAGTCCAACTTAGCCGCGAGTTTCAAACCCCCATTGCCCTGGATGAGTCGGTGGTCGGCCTGGAGCAGTTGCAAGCTGTCCACCGCTCGGGCTGGCAAGGGATCCTGGTGGTCAAACCCTCTTTGATGGGATCGGGTCTTGCCCTTAGAGACTACCTCAGCCAACACCCGGGGTTGGATCTCGCGTTCTCCTCAGCCCTAGAAACCCCTATCGGCGCTTGGCATGGGCTAGCTTGGGCGGGATCCCTGCAAGCAAAAACCGCCTGCCCCAGGGCCGTGGGATGGGGGGTGGGGGAGCTTTTCCAGGAGGGGGATCCCCTGGACCTGCTCAAGCTCTCGCCCCACGAGCGGGCCGCTTGGATGCAAGCGGTGTGGGAGCGCCACAGCCAGCCCTAGACTGCGGCGGCTTGCTTGGCGTGTTCCTGCCGTAGGTAGGCCTGGATGAAGTGCATCAGCTCCTCCGGCTCGCCGTTCATAAACGCCTCGACGTTGGTGGTTTCGGCGTTGGTGCGGTGGTCTTTGATTAACTTGTAGGGATCGAAGGTGTAGGTGCGAATCCGACCCCCAAAGCCCTGGGTCACGATCTCGCCGCGGATCTCAGCCAACTTTTGCCGGCGCTTTTCCTCCTCGATTTCGAGGAGCTTTGCCTTGAGGATCTGGATGGCCCGCTCCTTGTTTTGCAGTTGGGAACGCTCCTCGCTGCAGCGCACGGCAATGCCGGTGGGCTTGTGGATAACCCGCACCGCCGTTTCCACCTTGTTGACGTTTTGGCCTCCTGCCCCTCCCGAACGGCAGGTCTCGAACTCCAGATCCTCCATCCGCAGCTCAAACTCGTTCTCTTCCTCGAGGATGGGCATGACCTCAACGCCGGCAAAGCTAGTCTGGCGCTTGCCGTTGGCGTTGAAGGGGCTGATGCGCTCCATGCGGTGGTTGCCCTTCTCCGCGGAAAGATACCCGTAGGCATAGGGCCCCTCAATCAACAGCGTGGCTGACTTGATGCCCGCCTCTGCCCCTTCCGAGTAGTCCGAAAGGGTAACCTTGTAGCCCTGGTTCTCTGCCCAGCGGGTGTACATCCTCAGCAGCATCGCCGCCCAGTCCTGGGCATCGGTTCCTCCGGCTCCAGCAGTGATGGTGAGGACGGCGCCGTTTTTGTCGTAGGGCCCTGAAAGCAGTTGCTGCAGCTCCCATTGGCTCAACTCTCGCTCCACCGCGGCTAGAGATCCCGCTGTCTCGGCCAAGAGCTCCGAATCGGCTTCTTCTTGCAGGAGCTCCAGGGCAGTGGCGACCTCTTCCAGGCGGGCTTTCCAGCGGTGGACCTGCTCCCAGGAGGCCTTGAGGCTGTTGAGCTGCTTTAGGTGGCTCCTAGCTGCCTCCACATCGTTCCAAAATTGCGGCTGGGAGGCTTCCTGCTCCAGAATGGCGATCTGCTGTTCCAGGTAAGGCAGGTCAAAGGTAGTCCTGAGCAGTGCTCAGGCGCGCGGTGAGCGCTTCTAGGCTGCGTTTCAGCTCGGCCAGTTCCATAGGTTTACGAACACTGTCTCATACTTTTGGACCCCGTCCAGAATCTCATCTTAACTTCCCGACCTCCAGAAGGAGGTAGCTATCTATCGTATTCAGACTAAATCCGAGCTTGCTCCAACAAAGCTTGCAACTCCTCCAGGGCCACCTGGGCCGACTGGGCTTGCTGGTAGAGGGATTGCACCACCTCGGCGCTGGCCTGGGCCGATTGCAGGGTGGCTTGGCTTTGGCGTTGGATGCGATCTGCCAGGCCGCGGATGCGGTTGCTGGCCTCGGTAGTGCGCCCCGCCAACTTGCGGATCTCCTGGGCAATGGCGCCAAAACCCCCGCCCCCACCGCTGCGGTTGGCCTCTACAGCCGCGTTGAAGGAGAGCAGACGAATGTAGCCCGCCACCTCTACGATCACGTCGACGATGGTGTTGATTTCTTCGAGCTCGCGGGATAGCTCCTGATTGCTGTCGGCAATTTCCTGAAATAGGCGGCGCACCGCCTCTACCCCAGCAAAGGTGGCGGCAAAGGTGGATTCGCTCTTCTCCGAGAGCACCGAGCTGATCTGGATGAGGCGAGCGTTGAGGCGGGCCAGTTCTTCCGAGCGCTGCTGGGCCCGGCGCCGCTCTTGCTCCAAAGCAATGTTCTGTCTGAGGATCTCGGCTTTCTGCCGCTCCAGATCGCGGGCATACTGGAGGCTGCGGTTTTTCTCCTGCTCCAGCTCGGCCAGGATCCGTTTCATCTCCTCCTGCTGTTCTTCGAGCTTCCGCTGGGTGGCTAGATGTACCTGGGACTGAGCCACCAACAACACCGGCACATCCAAAAGGCGATAGTCTTGGGGGCCGACTTCTACCACCACCGGGTCGTAGATAGTCTCCTGGGGCCGCCGGAAAGCCTGGCTGGCCGCCTCAATGACATCGCAGTCGCCGGGCAAAAGGAGAAAACCCTGGCCCTGGAACTCTGCTAGGGAGCTGATGGGCCGCTTCGAAAACACCTCCAGGCCATAGGGTTTGCTCAGCATCCACTCCAAAATGGCACGCCGAGTCAGCATCCCCCGCAGCTGCGACTGCTCGTCCAACACGACTACCCCTGAAAGGGTGGGGTCGTCTTCCAGGCGGCGCACCACGTTCTCGCAGGGGGTGGACTCACCTACCTGAAAGTCCACTAGCGCCAGATCGCGCAGCTTGGTGTGGATCGACAGGGGGGGAGTGGGCGGATTCGTCAGGGTAGTCATCCTAGGGATCCTCAGCACAGGCTCGGTAGAGACAAGTGGTCAATAGTGTGCTATGTATAGAGGAAAACAGGGACCTACCTCTCCTCGGCTTTTCAAAGGCCCAGCAAAAGGAGGGTCTAGTTACCTTTAGTTTGACTTGGGATCTGGTTTCCTGACTACAGCTCTGTCCGGGGTTATACGGAAGGAGACTCTTTTTTGTGGTTTTTACGGACGGGCAAGGGAGCTGTCCCAACCCCAGGGGCTGAAGCGATCTGAGCTTAGCGAGGCTCTTGGTAGCGGTGGTAGATCTCTAGAATTTCACTGCGGCCACGGTTAAAAGCTGCCACCACTTGGGGATCGAAGTGGCTACCGCTTTGGCTTTCCACGAAGCGAAAGATATCTGACAGATCCCAAGCTTCTTTGTAGGGGCGGCGGCTAGCTAAAGCGTCGAACACGTCGGCTAAGGCCACAATCCGCCCTTCTAGCGGGATCTCTTCTCCCCTAAGGCCCCGCGGGTAGCCGCTGCCATCAAACTTCTCGTGGTGGGTGAGGGCAATGATGGCGCTTTTTTTCATCAGCTCCGAGTCCGATTTACTGAGGATCTCGTAGCCAATCTCGGGGTGGCGGTTCATAATCAGGCGCTCTTCGGGGGTGAGGGGGCCTGGCTTCCGCAAGATGGCATCCGGGATCCCGATTTTGCCCACATCGTGCAGGGGGCTGGCATAGAAGATCAGCTCTTGTTCATGGCTGGAGAGGCCCAACTGTTTGGCAATGCTGCGGGAGTAGTGGCTCATCCGCTTGAGGTGAAAAGAGGTGTCCTGATCCCGGTATTCGGCAGCCTGGGCTAGACAGAAAATCGTTTCCAGGTGAGCGGCTTTCAGCTCTTCCCGCAAGCGCACATTTTGATAGGCAACCGCCGCCTGGGAAGCCAGGGCTTCTGCCACCCGGACTTCCAGCTCAGAAAACGGCTGACTCCAGTCAGCCACCTGGTTGGGCGCTAGGTTGGCAGGGCGATCCGGCCTGAGACGGTTCAAGAGTTGCAGGGCGCCAAGGATATTTCCTGAGGGATCCCGCATCGGCACCGTGAGCAAAGAGCGGGTGCGGTAGCCGGTCTGCTGATCGACTTGGGAGTTAAAGGCATAGGGCAAGCCCGCTGGCAAGCGATAGACGTCCGGCAGATTCAAGCTCTCCCCCGTGAGCACCACATAGCCCACAATGCTGGAAGGAGCAAGGGGCAGGCGCAGATCCTGCAGCTCCTCGTTGCGGTTGACCACGAAAAAGCGCAACTCTTCTCCCTCCCGGATGAACAGGCTAGCGCCATCACAGCAGGTCAGCTCGCGGGCTTGGGCGACAATCAGTTCCAGCAGGCGCCTTAAATCCGTTTCCGAAGAAAGGGCGATCCCCACTTGGATCAGCCGCTGACTCAGGCGCAAGGCAGCAGCAGCCTCAAATTCGGCTTCGCCAAGAGCAAGAGAGAGATCGAAGGCGGAAGGCCCATGGGACATAACCTGATCCTCCAGTGGGTTACGAGTGTTCCCAAGGAAGCGGGATTGGAGCGCTAGCAGGGATCCTGCCCCTGCTCCAAGTTGGGAGGCTGGGGGTCGCCAATCCAAAGTAACTCTGCTACCCTACCTTGTTTACCTATGGCAGCGAGAGACGCTGTGACCCAGGTCAAGACCCAGCAGCTAGATGAGGTTGCCCTCCAGCTCATCGTTGGCCTAGGCAATCCTGGCCCGCAGTATGCCAACACCCGCCACAACTGCGGCTTTATGGTGGTGGATCGGTTGGCAGAGCGCTGGGGGATCCCATTAGCTCTGGAAAAGCAGTTCCAAGGCAGCTACGGAGAAGGTTTTGCCCTAGGGGGCAAGCGGCGCCTGCTCAAGCCGGCGACTTATATGAATCGCTCTGGCGAGGCAGTGCGGGCAGTCCTGGATTGGTACAAGTTGGATCCCAGGTCGGTGCTGGTGGTCTACGATGATGCAGACTTGCCTCTGGGTCGCCTGCGACTGCGGGGATCTGGCTCCGCCGGCGGGCATAACGGCATGAAGTCTGTCATTCAGCACCTGGGCAGCGAAGCCTTCCCTCGCTTGCGCCTGGGCGTGGGCAGGCCCAAGGGCAACCAAGACATGGTTGGGCATGTTTTGGGAAGGTTTGAACCTACTGAGCAGGCAGTGCTGGAGCGGGTTCTAAGGGCAGCAGTGGAGGCAGTGGAGTGTTGCTTGCAAGAAGGATTGAGGGCGGCGATGAACCGCTTCAACCCTCTGGATCTCTCTGAGCCGCTATCCGAGCGAGATCGGCAAGATCCGGCAGCTTCTCTCGACCCAGCCAAGACTGGGCCTGGGGAAGGCTGAGGCCGGGATCTTGGGCGCTATCCGAGTGAGCAAAGCCGCCTCATCGAGGACTACGTTCGGCCAGCCGCGGCAATTTCTCAGAACCGTCTGACTGCGTCAGGAGGTCGGCTTCCCCAGAGCCACTGGCAGGAGAGGGCAAGGAACCCTCTAGGATGCTCCCCGCAGGGGCACCCCCAGGTCCAAAAAAGTCAGCAACTCCCCTCCCTCAAGTGGAGCGAAGCCGTTCTCCTCCTCAGCCGAACTTTTTACCCTCTCTAGTTGCAAGCTAAGCGGGGCTACGGCTGTTGCAAGAGGTCTTGCCGCACCGCCTCCACATACTGCAGCAGTTTTGGGGATCCCGTGCCCGCAGACCGCCACAGACTCAAGGCGCTGTCCAGATCCGCAGCAGCGCCAGCCTTGTCTTCTCCCTGGTAGGCGCGCGCCATGCCCCGGTGGTAGTACCCTTCAGCCCGCTGCGGCTGCAGCTCAATCGCCCGGTTGAAATCGGCAACGGCCAGTTGGAAATTGCAGATGCTCGCCCACATCAGGCCGCGATGAAGGTAGGCATCGAAGAGATCGGCGATGTTCTGATTTTGTTTGGCTAGTTCAATGGCCAGGTTAGCTACATCAAATGCCGATTCCAAATGCCCTTGCTCGGCCCAAATGCGGGAGCGCAACAAGTGGAGTTGGGGGTTGCGATAGGCAATGCGATCCAAGGGAGACAAGGTTGCCAAAGCCTGCTCCAGCTCTCCAAAATGCTCGCGCTGAATCCTGGCCTTGAGCAAATAAGCCTCAGGCAAATAGGGATCCAAAGCAATGGCAATGTCCAGATCCCGCAGAGCCCTGAGCACTAGATGGTCGGCAGCTGGCTGCTCTGGCTCGCCCACCTGCGAATACTCCCAGAGGTACTGGGCCCGCTGGAGATAGAGCCGCGCATTTCCTGGCTCCTGCTCGATGAATTGCCCTAGCTGCAGGAGCAGTTGATGAGCCTGGGAGCGCTGCTCAAGCTCTCGTGCCCGGGCTTGCCATTGAGCTTGCCGCCGAAGCAAAGGTTCAGGACCTGGCTTGTCTTCAAATCGCGGCAACTGAGCTTCCTGCAAGAGGGGCACAGAGAGACCTTCCGTGGTCTGCCCCTTGCGCAGCGAGGCCAGCCAGCCACATTCGCCGTTCAAACACAGCCAAGACAGCAAGCCCACCAGGGCCGATCCGGAAAGCAAAAGACTGGGCCTAAGCATGGATCCCACCCCACGAAACAGCATGGAAAGAGAAGTTGCCTCTAGGCTAGTTCGCCATCGCAGCGGTGTCCAGATTTCTTGGCTACACAGTCGTGCTCCAAAGCCCGAAGGTCTTAGAGGATTTTGCCGCTAGCCAGCTCCACTAAGAGGCGGTTCTTCGCCCGGCCCTCGTCGGCAGCCTGCTCCGACAGCCATAGGGCGGCGTCCTTCGAGAGCTTGAGAACGATAGGGCTGCACGGAAAAACACTCTCAATTGGTCTGAGGCGCCAGCGGCATTGAGAGAAGTCTCACAGCTTCCTGAGGTTGAGCTTGGAACATTTGGGTTAGTGCGGAAAACCTAAGTGACCAATAAAACTGGGTTTCAAGCCCCGACCTTGGGAGCGGCTTTTTGTATAATGCTTTAGATAGCAGAAAGACAATTTTTTGCATGTACTTTGTCCGCAAGCTCAAGCTGGGAGTCTCGGAACAACTACAACTTTTGAGCAGGGCGGCAGGCGAGCTGTACTCCCAGACACTCGTCAGTTTTTGGCGCGTCGTCCGCAAGAAAGGGCTGTGGTTGAAGCCTGCCACGCTCATGCGTTGGTTTCCCAGTGATCCTGAAAACAGACTTCACGCCCACAGTGCGGATGCTGTTGTCCAAAGTTTCTTTGCCTCCCTAAAGTCGTGGCGAGAACGCCGCAAAACTGATCCCAATGCTCGTCCACCTCGACGCCGACGGTACTATTACAAAATCCAATGGAAAGCTTCAGCCATCAAAGTCGTAAATGGAAAGTTGCGGTTGTCCAACGGAAAAGGCAACGAGCCTTTGGTCATTCCTTGGGCTTGGGATACGCCTGTCTGGGTAGAAATTGGCTGGGACGGCAGGCAATACGAGCTAAGGGCTTGCTACAAATTGAGTGATGCGCGCCCCAAAGAAGAGAGGAAAGAAAGCGGTGTTGCCGGTGTGGATCTGGGTGAGATTCACCTTGCCGTTGCCCATGATGGGGAGAACACCTACATCGCCAATGGCAGGCTGCTGCGTTCCAAGCGCCGCTACCAGAACAAGCTGAAATCTACTCTGTCAAGGCTGCTTGCCAGAAAGAGGCGTGGCTCAAGGCGTTACAGGAGAGTTTTAGCTTCTGGGCGAAAGCAGCTGGCGAGGTTAAATCACCAAATTCGAGATATTTTGCACAAGCAAACTACAAGGCTTGTCTCGACGCTGTATGCAAGGGGCGTCCAGACCGTTGTAATTGGGGACATTCGGAATATCAGGGTGTCTGCTGATTACGGCACAAGGTTGAACCAAAAGCTCCACCAGATGTTGCATGGCCAAACTCGGCACCACATCACCTACAAGGCTGAACGACTGGGAATGAAAGTTGTGCTGCTGGATGAGCGGTACAGCTCTCAAACCTGTCCTGCTTGCAACAAGAGGAACAAGCCGAGAGGCCGTGTGTATAGGTGTGGGTGTGGGTTTGAGTTTCATCGCGACGGGGTGGGAGCACTCAACCTTCGCAGAACGTATCTGGGCTCTGGCCTAGTAGTTGGGGTTATGGCATCCCCCACAGGGTTGAGGTTTCAGCCTCATGCTCTGTGTAGCTCAGCCGGTAGGAGCCATCCTGCTGTCTGAGAAAGAATCCCTGCCTTTTATAGCAGGGAGAATGTCAAGTGCCCTGTCCCACACCAAAAGAGTATGAATCCCAAGCCAAAAGCTCGTCCACAGCCAGTTATCCACCCAGATCTTGCCGAGAATAGGTAGGGTCAAACCCTCTGTCCCTCCCAAAACTAGGCCGGCTGCCAAGATCAGCCCTTCAAAAGCAAGAAAACCCAGGATGAGCATGGCTGGAATCCAGAGATAATTCCACAGCCATCGTCCAGCTCGGGGAGGGTGGGGCTGGAAGAAGAGAGGGCGGTAGCTGGCTAGCAGGGCCACCCCCACCGTGCCGATCCCCAAGACCACCCCCCAGGCAAAAGAGTCAAGCGTGCGGGGATAGTTGTGCCAGACATAGCCAAAGATTTGGTTGGCTAGCCAAATCATCGAGGCGCTAACCATTGCCCTTTGGCGAGTTAACGTAGTGCCCGCAATGATGCCAACGGTTACAAAAGGAAGTGTACAGGTATAGGCAATGTTGCTGAGGCAGCCAATGGTGGTAAATAGGCTGGGCCAAAATCGGCCACAGGCCAAGTCTTGGGCAGCTCGTAGCCAAATGGCAACCGGGATCCAGGGGCGAGGTTTGGGGATGGACTGCACAAGGGATTGCAGACTGACCATAGGCTAATCTCCGGGAAAAAGGTGAGCTTTCAGGGGGCAGTTCTTTAGCAGATGCTCCTGGACAATTTGCCGCGCTACTGGAGGTGTAACCCGCTTGTACCAAGTGCGGTCGCCAGAGTAGAAAACCACAGGGCCTTCCTGACAGACTTCTAGACATCCGGAAGTAATGACCCGAATATCTAAATTCGCTTCCTGCAGGGCAGATTGCAGGGCTTCCACAACCGGTTGATAGTTGCGGGAAGGATAACAGCGGCTGGAGCGGCAAACCGCCAAGTAGGGCCGCTTGAGAGGGTTATCCTCGTAAGGGATCCGCTCTTTTCCCTCGACATAAATGGCTCGCAGGCGTTCATAGAGGGAGAGCTTTTGGTAGTTGGCTTTGCTTTCGGGCAGGTAGTCTTCTCCTGGCCCCAAAAAGGGACTGGGCAAGAAGATCTGCAGCAGAGATTCCTCTGCCCCGTTCCAAAATTGAATTCCCCATTGTCGAGGCTGGCGCTGCGGATTGAGGCGGCGATAGAGGGCGGCGCGGCTCACCAATCTTTTGCGGCGCAGTTCTAGGGGGGTTCGGCCATAGGGGCCGCCTCGGTGCTCCTCTAGACACAGATGCAAATGCCAAGTTTCGGTAGCCACGGTCAAGTAGCCGTCGTAGAGCACACAGAGAGCAGGGGGACTGGTAAAGGCCGCTTCCAGCACTCCTCCCTCGGCCACACAGCCCACTTGGATCTCAGCCCAGTGCTCCTGGAAGAGCTCATAGAGCAGCGGCCCAAGACAGTCGATGTGAGCCGGGATCCCTTCGTAGAGAGTTATCCAGCCAGTGGGGGAAATCTCCTGCCAACTTTGGTTTAAGGGCGTAATCCAGGGACTGAAAGCGGCCATAGGCTGCTCCTATTGGACTGGTGGAATGCGGGCAATCACCCCCTTTTTAAGAGGGCGCTCTGCCCAGGGCAGGACGCCATCGGGCTTTGTCAAATACAGCTCCGCTGTCTGCAAGATTGGCTCCACGTCTTGGGGATCGAGATCTCCAAACACGTAGGTCATCTTTCCAGGGGCTGCCAGGGCAATCACGCAGGCATGGCTGCAGCCGCTCATACAGGCAACCGGCTTAAGCTGCAATTGAGGATTGAGCACCTGCGATTGCAAGGCGGCTAGAAGCATTTCTCCTTTGCTAGTCCCTTCTTTTTGGCCGTTGACCCAGCGAGATCCGCAGGTGGTACAAACCCAAAGGTAATGTTTGGCCTCAGCTTGAGTCGAGATTCTGGTTGAGATCGTCATACAGTTGCTTCCAAACTAGAAGCACCCCACAAATGGTTAGCCAGAATTCAAAAACAACCTGAGATGTTGCTAAAGTTGCCCCCGCAAGTTCACCCTCAACGTGCGACCAACGCCGGGATAGCCGGGGAAAACTTCATACTGCTTATCCAGCAGGTTGTCGATCCCCATCTCTAGGCTTAGGTCCTCAGTCAACGGGATCCCTCCTCGCCAAGCTGCGGTGGTGTAGCCTGGTAGGGATTCCGTGTTGGTGTTGTTGGTAAAAAAGCTCCCAATGTGATGGACTAAAATTGAGCTGTACCAGCCTTGCTCGTGACGGTAGGTCAGGCCTAAGTTCAGGCTATCGGCTCCCACAAAGGCTAGCTGCTTGCCAACTGTAGCTGGGTCAAGGGCGGCGCGAATGATGGGATCATTGAGGGTGTAGTTGGCAAAAAGCATCCAGTTTTCCCCCAGCCGCACATCTAAGGCTGCCTCCAGGCCGGTATATTCAACCAGCCCAATATTTTCATAGGTTCCTCGGCGCGGCCCAAGGCTGACAAAGGTGATGCCATCGCGGATGCGGTTGTGGGCCAAAGTCAAGCGCAGCAGGCCAAAATCTCCCAAGGCTTGATCTAAGCCAATGTCAAAGCTTTCCCCTCGCTCTGGGCGGAGATTGGGGTTGCCATCCACTTCAAAAAAGCCGCGCAGCCGGAAGAACAATTCCGAGATCAAGGGAGTGCGAAAGCTGCCGGCATAGCTGGCCCTCAAGGTGGTGCCTTCCGCCAAAGCCCAGCGGATCCCCAGAGCAGGCGAGGTAGCCGAGCCGCTGGCCAAACTGCTGAAGTCCTGGCGGATGCCTAAGTCGAGGTGGAAACGGGGATCTGGGCCGTAATCCAGGCGGGCAAACAGGGCTCCCTGGTTAACCGTATCGTCGTAGTTGGTATTGGTAGAACCCCTGGCAAGCGAAAAAGTTGTATTGCGGGCTGAGATAGAGCGATAATCTGCCCCCAGGACTCCTTCTAGGTTTTCGCCGGCTTTCCAAGCATACTGGAGCTGGGATCCCCAGCTATCGCGCAGGATGAGGTCGCGGGAGCCCTGGCTTTGCGGGGCGCTGAAGCGGTAGTTGAGATCGTCCAAAAAGAGCCGAGCTTGCAGGGAGCCTGTCTCCTGAGTCCACAGCCACCTGAGATCCAGCAGCAGGTCGTTGGTGGTTTGCTCGGCATCGGGAGAAGGAAAGTCTACGCTGCCGGGCACGCGGAAGGTTTTGTTGAGGTAGAGGGCGTTTGCCGTTAGGACTTGGTCTTCGGCCAATTGCCAGGTGAGCTTGGCCTGCAAGTTGTGGTACTCCACCGCCGAGTTTTCCCGCCTGCCCGACTTGCCCAGCCGTCGGATGGTAAAGGGAAAGTCGTTGTTGCTCTGCAGGCGACGGTAGCTGAGCACCCAGCCCAGCTCCTGCCCTTGGCCGCGGCTTTGGATCCCTTGCTCATTGAGGCCATAGCTGCCGACCGCCGCTTCCACCACCGTCTCCGTTTCTGGCTGGGGCTCCACCGTGACGATGTTGATGACGCCGCCAACAGCGTCTGAGCCGTACAGGGTAGAGCCGCCGCCGGGGGAGACTTCAATTCGCTCGACGACATCGGTGGTGATTTGGGAGAGGTCAAACCCCCCGAAAAAACCCAGATCGTTGAGGGGGCGGCCATCCAACAGCACCAGCACCTGGGCCGTTCGCGCCCCTCGCATGAACTGAGAGCTGAGGGCTCCCAACTGGGTGCCGGCTGTGCCATCGCTGAGGATGCCGGGCAGATAGCGCAGGGCTTCCTGCACGGTTCTTGCCCCTTGCTCGCGCATCTGCTGGCGGGTGATGACATAGACGGGGCGGGAAGACTCTCGCAAGAGGTCGGGACGGCGAAACGGGGTGGTGACGGGTTGATTCAAAATCTCGGCGCTGAGGCCGGTATCCAAGACTGCTTGCGCCCAGACTGGGATCCCCAAAACCCAGCTTCCCAGCCCAAGGCTGAGGCCTAGAACTGTCTTTTTCATGTCAGCTCTTTGTTCCATGCGACCCGAAAGGGCTCTAAGCCCTGAGCTGAAGCCGCAGGCGGGCATCCTGCCATCACAGTTGCGGCACAGCGCCGGATTTGAAAGCCGTGCTAGGCATCATATCTCTCCCGCCCCGGAGTTCCCATCCTGCTGGGGGGGATCGGCGCTAGGGTCTAATCGTGAGACGGAAAAGAGCCTCGTCGGCCATTTGAAGAACTTCTTGCCCCGCTGCCATAAGCCGTTCTGGGGGCAGCTCTCGGTACTTAGCAATAAACCCAGGCAAGACTTGAAACTCCACCCGCTTGCCAGTTTCTCGATGGATGACAACACTGCGCATTTTGTCCAGGGAGTCCACCTCCACCAGCTTTAAGTTCAGCTTGCCCAAGCTGGCTCCAGTGGCGGCGTGCAACCCATCCACGATGCAGGCAAAGGGAATCTGGAGCGGCGACTCGTGAATGACTTCCACCACAAAGCGACTTGGGGAGGTGGGGGGGAGGGGACTTGCCAAGCCCAGCTCCTTGAGAGCCCGCATCCCCATGCGATAACCCACCACCGCCCAGGGGCCAGCACCCCCGTGGATTTCGGTAACTCGCTGGGTGGCAGCCTCAAGGGCAGCCGGAGGATTGGCAGAGCTGCTGCTGGGGTGGGCCAGGGCAGGGATCCCGACCGCTAGCTGAATGGCCATCCACAGCAGAGGAAGCTGCTGCGGCTTGAGAACCCATCGCTTGCGCATAGGCAGACAAGAACTAAACCCCAAGGCAGTATCCTAAGCCCTGCTCCTGGGTCTTGCCTATGCAGGGGGGGAGGTTACCTGAGCAAACGGAGAGCTAGACAACCACGTTGACCAGCTTCTTCGGCACCACGACGACCTTCTTCGGCGTCGCCCCTTGGAGATACTTCTGGGCCGCTTCCGACTGCAGAGCTAGCCGCTCCTGCTCCTCCGGCGTGACATCGGCAGGGGCTTCAAAGGAGCCGCGCAGCTTGCCGTTGACCTGCACCACAATCGTGACCGTATCGGCCACCAGCGCCGCCGGGTCGTAGCTGGGCCAAGACTGGCGATGCACCGAGTCGGTACCGCCTAGGGCCTGCCACAGCTCTTCGGCAATGTGGGGGGCAAAGGGCGCCAGGAGCAAGACCAGGGTGCGGATCCCTTCTGCATAAACTGGCGAGTCCGGGATCCCCGCCTCGGCTAGGGCATTGCTCAGCTTCATCAGCTCGGCAATGGCAGTGTTGAACTGGTACTCCTCCAGATCCTCACTGACTTCCTTGATGGCCGTGTGGACGGCGCGGCGCAGATCCCTTTCCGCCTTGGTCAGGGATCCCGCCTCGACCTTGGCCTGCAAGGACGCCGTCCCGCCACCGCGACTGACAAAGTCGTACACCTGTCGCCAGACGCGGTTGAGAAAGCGAAACTGCCCTTCCACGTCGGCATCGTCCCATTCCAAGTCCTTTTCCGGCGGCGCCTTGAAGAGGATGAACATGCGGGCCGTGTCTGCCCCGTAGTTGGCCAGCACCTCTTCCGGATCCACGCCGTTGCCCTTGGATTTGGACATCGTAGCGTAGATAACTTGCAGAGGCTCGCCGGTTTCGGGATCCCGCGGATCGTTGGGATCCTTAACCAGCGCTGTAGGGATCCAGCGATCCTTGCCGGACTTGTTGGGGTTGTAGTAGGTGCGCGCCTGCACCATCCCCTGGGTGAGCAGACGGGAGAAGGGCTCATCGAAATTCAGCAACCCCAGATCCCGCAGCACTTTGGTGAAAAAGCGGGCGTAGAGCAGGTGCAAGATAGCGTGCTCGATGCCACCCACGTACTGATCCACCGGCAGCCAGGCGTTGACCAGATCCTTGCGGAAGATCTCGCGGTCGTTGCGGGGATCGCTAAAGCGCAGGAAATACCAGGACGAGCAGATGAAGGTGTCCATGGTGTCCGTTTCCCGGCGGGCCTCTGCGCCACAGGTGGGGCATTTCACCTTCACCCACTCCTCCAGTTGGGCTAATGGGGATCCGCCTCGCCCCGTCAGCTCTACATCTTCTGGCAAGAGCACTGGCAGATCTTCTTCCGGCACCGGCACAATGCCGCAATGGGGGCAGTGGATGACCGGGATGGGGCAGCCCCAGTAGCGCTGCCGCGAGATGAGCCAGTCGCGCAGGCGGTAGTTGACCTGCCGTTCCCCTAGCCCCTGCTCCTCCAGCCAGGCGATGGCCCTTTCCACACTTTGCCCTGGGCCCTTGCCCACCGGGATTCCGTTCAAGGGGCCGGAGTTTATCAACACCCCCTCCCCTGTCCAGGCCGCCTGCAGATCTTCAGCAGTCTCCACCCCACCCTGAGGCGGCTGCACCACCAGCTTGATGGGCAGGCCAAACTTGCGGGCAAACTCAAAGTCCCGCTGGTCGTGGGCAGGCACGGCCATGATGGCCCCTGTGCCATAGCCCATCAACACGTAGTCGGCAATCCAGATGGGGATGCGCTCTTGGTTGACGGGGTTGATGGCGTAGGAGCCCGTCCAGACGCCCGTCTTTTCCCGATCCTCAGCGCTGCGCTCGATCTCGCTGCGGGCAGCGGCCTCGGCCTGGTAGGCTTTGACAGCAGCCTGCTGCTCGGGGGTGGTGAGCTTCTCCACCAAAGGATGCTCCGGCGCCAGCACCATAAAGGTGGCTCCCCAGAGGGTATCAGGCCGGGTGGTAAACACCGGCAGCTCTTCCCCTGTTTCGGTTTTGAAGAGAACTCTAGCCCCTACCGACTGGCCAATCCAGTTCTCCTGCATGGTGCGCACCCGCTCTGGCCAGCCGGAGAGCTTCTCCAGGTCAGCCAGCAGTTGGTCGGCATAGGCCGTGATCTTGAGAAACCACTGCTTGAGGAGGCGCTTTTCCACCAGAGCTCCCGATCTCCAGGAGCGCCCTTCCGCATCTACCTGCTCGTTGGCCAAGACGGTCTGGTCCACCGGATCCCAGTTCACTGGCGCTTCCTTCTGGTAGGCCAGGCCTGCCTTGAAAAACTGCAGGAACAGCCACTGCGTCCATTTGTAGTAGTCGGGGGCGCAGGTGGTAATCTCCCGCTCCCAGTCGTAGGAAAGCCCCAGCCGCTGCAGTTGATCCCGCATCTGGGCAATGTTCTGGTAGGTCCACTTGGCCGGCGGGATCCCCCGGTCAATGGCGGCGTTCTCTGCCGGCAAGCCAAAAGCGTCCCACCCCATGGGGTGCAGCACCGCATACCCCTGCATCCGCTTGTGGCGGGCAATGACATCCGTGATGGTGTAATTGCGCACATGCCCCATGTGCAGGCTGCCGCTGGGGTAGGGGAACATCGACAGGGCGTAGAACTTGCGGCTTTCTGCTGTTAGCTCTGGCGTGCGATCCAACCCAATTTCACGCCAGTGGGCCTGCCATTTCCTTTCAATGGCCTGGGGATTGTAGCGCGCGTCCACAGCTTAGGACTCCTGGAAAACCTTTTGCTCTGGGGAGCCTAGATACCAGCATTTTGGCATGCTTTGGCCGCTCCAGAAACCTCCAGGACCCCCTAGTAGGTTTCCTCGTTCCAGCGGCTAGCTTTCTTGAGCTCCTTCTGGAAGCTGCTCCAGTCTTGGCCTGCTTGTTGGGCTACGGCAGCCATGACGCTGTTGATGCCATCCTCCATCCCCTTGAGACCACAGATGTAGACGTAGGTGTTAGGTTTTTGCAGCATCTCCCACAGCTCGGCGCCGTACTCGGCCATGCGGTTTTGCACATACATCTTTTTGCCATCGGGGGTTTGCTGCTCGCGGCTGATGGCGTAGTCGACGCGAAAGCGGTCCCCATGCTCAGCTTTCCAGGCTTCCAGGTCGCCCCGATACAGCAGGCTGGAAGTGGTGGGTACCCCAAAAAACAGCCAGATCCTGCCTTGGTAGTTGGGATCCTCCTCGAGCAAATGCTTGATGAAGGCCCGAAAAGGAGCAATGCCCGTGCCAGTGGCAATCAAGATCAGGTTGGCGTTTGGATCCTCCGGCAGGAGGAACGTCTTCCCAGCCGGCCCCGTGATCATCACCTCATCCCCAGCTCGGAGATCGGTGAGGAAGCCCGAGCAGACTCCCACTCCCGGCTGGCCGGTTTCCTTATCCACGTATTCGGCCCGCTTCACGCTCAAGGAAACCGTGCGTCCCTCGCCATCGTCGCCGTAGCGGGTGGAGGCTATCGAGTAGAGTCGGGGCTTGTGGGGCTTGCCTTGGGCATCGACGCCAGGAGGAATAATGCCAACGCTCTGGCCCTCCAGGTAGCGGAAGTTGGGATCGGGCAGGCTAAGCACAATGTGCTTGGTTAGGCCAGGTGCCCCTTCCTCGACAAGGGAGTAGGTCTCCAAACATTGGCCAACTAGAGGGGCATTGGGGCGGTAGAGATTGACCACAACTTCTCGTTTTTGGGCGCTGGCAACCATGACTGGGATCTGCTCCTGGCAGTGGTAGCTACAGCAAACACCTTAGCAGGCTGCCTTTGCGGAAGGGAACTTGCCCTGTCAACTGGCGGCGTCTCCCTTGCCCATCCAGAAAAACGCCTGCACTGCCCAGGAAATGGTTTGTCTTCTGCCAGCGCCAGCTTTTCCAGCCTCAGGCTCGCTTGCGGTGGAGCGTCTTGTGGTAATATGCAAAGCCATAAAGTTTTAGAAGCCTCCTTGCAGTTTTGCCCCGCCTATCCCCAAGGAGTTCCCATGGCAAGCAGTCCCGAACGCATTGTGATGATTGGTGTTGCTGGAGATTCTGGCTGTGGCAAGTCCACGTTTTTGCGGCGGCTGAGTGACTTGTTTGGCCGGGATCTCATCACCACCATTTGTCTGGATGACTACCACTCCTTGGATCGCCAACAGCGCAAGGAAAAGGGCATTACGGCGCTGGATCCCCGCGCTAACAACTTCGACCTCATGTACGAGCAGGCCAAGGCCCTCAAAAATGGCCAGAGCGTGATGAAGCCCATCTACAACCACGAGACGGGGACCATCGACCCCCCTGAGCGGGTGGATCCCAGCCCCATCATCGTCTTGGAGGGCCTTCACCCCATGTACGACGAGCGGGTGCGGGAGTTGCTGGACTTTAAGATCTATCTGGATCTGGCGCCGGAAATTAAGGTTGCCTGGAAGGTTAAGCGGGACATGGCAGAGCGGGGCCACACCTATGAGGATGTGCTGCGCTCCATCGAGGCCCGCCGCCCGGATTTCGAGGCCTACGTCGATGTGCAGAAGCGCTATGCCGATGTGGTGATTGAGGTGCTGCCCACTAAGCTTCTGCCAGAGCTGGATCCAGAGCACAAGGTGTTGCGGGTGCGCCTGATCCAGCGCGAGGGGGTGAAGTACTTTGACCACGTCTATTTGTTTGACGAAGGCTCCACCATTGACTGGATCCCGTGCGGCAAGAAGCTAACCTGCTCCTATCCCGGCATTCGCCTACACTACGGCCCCTCCACCTATTTCGACCATCCGGTCTCGGTGTTGGAAATTGACGGCAGCTTCGACAAGCTGGAGGAGGTCATCTACATCGAGAACCACCTGAGCAATCTGTCGACCCGCTATTACGGCGAGCTGACAGAGCTTCTGCGCAAGCACCCCGAATATCCGGGATCCCGCAACGGCTCCGGGCTCATCCAGGTCATTGTGGGCCTAAAGCTGCGATCCCTCTACGAGAAAATCCAGGCGGAAACCAAGAAGATGGCGGTCGCTTCTTAGGGGGATCCCTTTGGCCCGGCTAAGGCAGTAGAAGGCACCGATGCAAGGGTTCCAGTTGGAAATCTGGCCGGAGGGGGCAGCTCTTTTCCGCCGGGCGGTGGAGATCTGGCAGGAGCAGGCTGCGGCGGCCATTCGTCAACGGGGTCGCTTTACGGTAGCTTTGGCAGGAGGAAACACCCCGCGAAAGTTGTATGCCGCTTTAACCCAGACGCCAGGGATCCCTTGGCAGCAAACCTGGTTGTTCTGGGGGGATGAGCGCTACGTTCCCCCGGATCACCCCGAGAGCAACTACGGCATGGTACGGCGGATCCTGCTAGAGACGGTCGGGGTTCCTGCCTCGCAGGTCTTTCCCATGCCTACCCAGGCAGGGGATCCCTTGCGAGATGCAGCGGAATACGAGGCGACCCTGCGGCGGATTTTCGGCAACGAATGTCCTGCCTTTGATCTCATCTGGCTGGGAGTGGGGGAGGACGGCCATACGGCTTCCTTGTTCCCCGGCACAGCCGCCCTGCAGGTGCAACACCGCTGGGTAACCGTGGGGCAGAAAGGAGAGGAGCCGCGCCTGACCCTGACCTATCCTGTCCTAAACCAAGCGGCCCAGGTGGTGTTTTTGGTTGCCGGAGCTAGCAAAGCCGAGATTGTCAAAAAGGCGCTGACGACGGAGGCCCACCTGCCCTGTCAGAGCGTCAACCCTAGAGGGCGGCTGCTGTGGCTGCTGGATGCGGCAGCGGCGGCAGAGTTGCCCCTGCCGGCAGTGGGCTTGCTTGGCTAGGCCCTGGCTGAGGATGGCCATTTGACTTGGACACGGCTGTCTCCTCCTCCTTCTGAATTTCATAGGGGTAGTTGAGTTAGAGCGCTGCCCCATGTCCATTCGCCTAATTGTCGAATCAGTTCTCCAGAGTGCCTGCCTCACCCGCGAACAAGAATCCCAAATCTGCTATCTCCTCCAAGAACGGTTCTACGACGAATTGGATCTGGAGGCCCTTGACCGGCTAACCCTGGCTTTGCTGGAAGGGCAAGTCCACCTGGAGGGAGAGGAAAGCCGCGCTGCCTAGCCAGATCCTCAAGAAGCCCGATAGTTTGGCGGCCCGCCTGGCCTACCCTGCCCAGGGACGCCCTACCGCCACCGCTAGCAGCTTGCCTCCCTGAGGCCTTCTTGCCCATCTAAGCTATTGATAGCCATTCGAGAGCGCTGCCCCAAAGGAACGCGGACTGCCTGCAGTTATATGGAAAGAACTCTAGACGAAATTAACCGGCGGATTCTCCAAGGCCGGGTGCGGGTGTGGACGGCTCAGGAGGCCAAGGCCAAGCTAGCTACCCTTAGCCTTGAGGAGGCCTTCGAGCAGGTGGACGTGGTAACCACCGGTACCTTTGAGCCGATGGAGTCCTCGGGAGCGATCCTCAACCTAGGGCACACGGATCCCCCAATCAAGATTCGCCAGGCCTGGTTAAATGGTGTGCCCGCCTATGCCGGCTTTGGGGCTGTCGATCTCTACATCGGGGCAGCCCAGCCCAGTGAGCAAGCTGATCAGCCCTATGGAGGGGGCCATGTCATCGCCGATCTGGTTGCCGGCAAGCGGGTGCACCTGCGGGCCATTGGCCAAGTAACCGACTGCTATCCCCGCGCCGACTACGAGACCTTGCTGACGCGGGATCAGCTTAACCAGTTCTACCTGTTCAACCCCCGCAACGCCTACCAAAACTTCATTGTCGGCGTCAATGGCGGCGATCGGCCGCTGTACACCTATTTGGGCCTGTTGGAGCCCAACTTGGGCAACGCCATCTATTCCAATCCCGGCGAGCTATGCCCCCTGCTCAATGATCCTCTCCTGCGCCGGGTGGGGATTGGCAGCCGCATCTTTCTGGGGGGCGGCATCGGCTATATAGCTTGGGAAGGTACCCAACACTTTCCGCTGCAAAAGCGGCTGCCCAACCAAACTCCCATTGGCCCCGCAGCCACCCTGGCCTTGATTGGCGATGCCAAACAGATGCAAGCCGAATGGGTGCGAGGCTGCTACTTCCGCAACTACGGCCCCAGCTTGATGTTAGGGGTTGGGATCCCCATCCCCATCCTTTCCCCCAGCGATTTGGAGCCCATTGCCATCCGGGACAAAGATTTGGTGGCGCCCGTGATTGACTTTTCTATCCCCCGGCGGGTGCGGCCCACCTTTGGCCTGGTGAGCTATGCCCAGCTCAAATCCGGCTACATTGTCCTCAATGGCCGCAAGGTGCGCACTGCCCCCCTAGTCAGCCTGCGCCGCTCGATGCAAGTTGCCGAGATCCTCAAACAGTGGATTGCCAGCGGTCAGTTTACCCTTACCCAGCCAGTGGCTCCCCTACCGCTAGATCGGGAGTTCCTCACCCAAAATCCCTATTCATGAGAGAACCTTGGCTGGCAAGGGGTTGCCTAGCTGAGAGTTGCCGCTACCATTACGCCTTAGGTGTCCCTGGGGGAAGAGCATGTTCCGGCGTATGGCTTTTGGCTGGGCGGTGTTGGGATGGCTCCTAGCCCTGCCTGTTCTTCCCGGCCACGGGTTTGGGGAGCGGCGGGTTGTGCCTGACACCCCCTTCTACTTCGATAACCACTACTTTGATCGCTACCCCGAGGCAGTGGTGGTGGGCGTGGTCAATGGCGACACGCTGGTGGCGCAGATTGAAGGGGAACAGAAATTGCGCTTGATCCGGCTGGCCGGGATCCAGGGCCTTAGCCCCCAGGAGGATCCTTTTTATCAGCAGGCGCTTGAGCTAATGCGTGAGCGCATCCTCCGCCGCACGGTCAAGCTGGAAGGGGATAAGCTGCTGCGCAACGTCGATGCCACTGGCTTGGTGGAAGCCTATGTCTGGCTGGAGGGCCAGCAGATGAACGCCATGCTGGTGCGCAACGGCTTGGCTCGCATCGCCCCCTACACCCACAACATCAAGTACGACAGCTACTTCCGCGGCCTGGAAAAAAGAGCTCGCCAAAAGCGCCTCGGCATCTGGAGCCGCCTCTAAGACCTTGGGTAGCTCTAGACTGGACTTAGCGCTAGACGTCTCTTCCTGCTTTGAGGGTCAAGCGAGATCCCAACCGCTGGCTGCGGCGACTGCCTTTAGTGGCAGGCGTTTTGGGCAGCATTCTCCTAGTCATCAACCGGCTGGCCTTTACGCCAGAACTGCTGGCCAGTCAATCCCGCTCTGACGCCTTGGGGATCTTTCTCAGCGCCGTCTTAATCCTAACTGGCCTTTTGTGGCAGCAGGTTCAGCCCCGCCCTCCCCAGGCCGCTACCCTGCAGGGGAGTCCAGGTTGCGATTGGCATCCCGACCTGTCTGAACGCGAAAAACTGGAGCTGGCCTGGGCCTCCCACACTCTCCTTAGCACTACCGCCGCCCGCACCGTGGTGATCTGGGTGGAGGGACGCACTCTGCTGCAGCGAGGGATCCTAGCTAGCCCTGGCCAGTTGCCCTCCCTACAGCCCCAAGGCACTCTGCAGCAGGTGTTGAAGACGGGGCAGCCGGTTTACCTAGGGGATCTGCGATTTTTCCCCGCCCGCGCCGAGTTCGAGGGCCTGTTGCCGGCCGGATCCCAGGCGGTTCTCTGCCAGCCCATTGGCCAAAAGGGATGCCTTATCTTGGGCAGTGACAGGCCGCGCAGCTTCAGCCGCCAGGAGCAAGCCTGGATTGCTGCCATCGCCAACAAACTAGAAACCCTGTTTGCCTAACTCCCCCCTGGAAGAGGGATTGGGGGTAGAGCTAGGCAGCGCTCTCCAGGTTCACCTGAAACACCTCGCTAAAGGCCTTCTCGACCTTGTAGCCGGAGTCGATAGTTTCCAGGGGATCCTTGCGCAGGCGGTGGCGCAAGCACAAGCTAATCACCCGGCGAATGTCGGCAACAGTAACTTCCGTACGCCCTTCTAGAGCCGCTAGGGCCTTGGCCGCCCGGTTGGTGACGATATCTCCCCGCAGCCCGTCGACTTCCAAGGCCGCACACACGCCGGAGATCTTCAAGCGCAATTCGGGATCAATCCCCACCTGCGGCAATAGGTGTTGGGCTTTTTCAATGCGCTCCCGCAGGCGCTGCTGGGCATCGGCGTATTTGGCCAGGAAAGCCTGGGGATCGGCGTCGAACTGGCTGCGCTCTTCCACAATCTGCACTCGCAGGGCCGGATCCCGCACCGTTTCGATGCGGACAAACATGCCGAAGCGATCCAGAAGCTGGGGGCGCAGCTCCCCTTCCTCGGGGTTGCCGGATCCCACGAGCACAAAGCGGGCTGGGTGGCGAATGGAGATCCCCTCCCGCTCGACGGTGTTCCAGCCGGAGGCCGCCGCATCCAGCAGTACGTCCACCAGGTGGTCGTCCAGGAGGTTGACCTCGTCCACATAGAGGATGCCGCGGTTGGCCTTGGCTAGAAGCCCCGGCTCAAAGGCCTTCACCCCTTGAGAGAGAGCCCGCTCGATATCCAGGGTGCCGCAGACCCGGTCTTCGGTGGCCCCTAAGGGCAAGTCCACCATCGGCACCTGGATCCAGGTGGTTTCCAGGGTTTCTCCTGCCTGCAGGCGCTCCCACACCTGATCGCTCATCAGATCCCGCTGCCGCGGATGGCTGTTGAAGGGATCCCCTTTGACGACCTCAATTTGGGGAAGGAGATCGGCCAAGGCGCGGATGGTGGTGGATTTGCCCGTGCCCCGATCCCCCATGATCAGCACGCCGCCGATGCGGGGATCGATAACGTTGAGGAGCAGGGCCAGCTTCATTTCTTCCTGGCCAACAATGGCCGTGAAAGGGAAAACCGGGCGACGCTCCAAGTTCATAAAGCCACAACCAGCAATCCACCCTCATTATCCCCCTTCTGGGCTGTTCAAGGCACCAGCAGGAACCTTAGGGCCACTTTTTGGTCAAAAGAAGTAGGCGCCGGCGACAACTGGCGGTGGCTTGCCTGGGTAGCTTGAAGCGGGTTGCAGACAAAAGCTACACCTAGGAGAAGATCCCAGCGACACCGGCAACGCAGTGATTGGGTGGGGAGATAGTAGCGGTGTTTGGTCAAGCAGGTCGGAAAGGAGGAGCGGCACTCTCGCTGGCAAGCGTGGCCCAGAAAGGGCTGGTGGGCTTGATCTGGGTTTGTACCTGGATCCCGCTAGTGGGTGTTTCCCTGGCCGTAGCCCAAACCCCTGCCACTCCCCTAGCTCTAAGCGATGAACAGGTTACCAAGTATGCCCGCCTCGTCTTGGAGATGGAGCCCCACCGGCAGGAAGCCCAGCAGCGCTCTCAGGCTACCGAGGATCCGGCCACCAAGGATCAAATCCGGCGGGAGTTCATTCGCACCGCCACCGAGATCATCACCCGCCATGGCATGACCGTGCCGGAATATAACCGCATCACCTTGTGGATTCGCTCTGAAGAAGGAAAAGAGCTCAAACAACGCATCGAGGCGGAAATCCTGCGCCTGCAAAGCAGGGACTCCCATCGCAAGCCCTAGCCTTCTAGATGACCCCACAGCTTGAGGTAGAGGCTTCTGCGCCGCGCCTTTCGGTGACGGGGGGCAGAGGATGGGGATAGGCTGGAAGCGGATAGAGAGCGGGGGAAGAAGGATGAGCGGACCCATGTCGCAGCTAGGAGGGGCGACGGTTGAGCGCATGCGGTCTCGCTTGCGCTTGACGCGCCGCTTTGGGTTCTGGTTTCAGGGGGTTCTGGGGGCAACGGCCCTGCTGCTGTGGCTTGGTTTTTTAATTGGCCAGAATACCGTCTATCGAGATGACTCGCTGGGGGCTACTATCGCCTTCTGGTTTACTCTGCTGACTTTACTCACTCTAGCAGCCGGCCTCTTCCTCAACTGGCGCTACTTGCTGCACGCAGAGCGCCGCTCAGCTTCCGCTACTGCCTCAGGCCAATTCGATTTGCCCAAGCAATTGCAGTTGGTTACCTACGTCAGCCTCATTGGAGCGTTCCTGGCTTTGATTGGCATGGAAGCCCAAGTCGGCGAGCTATTGGCACGCATTTTCGCCCGCACCCAGGCCAACCAGGTAACAGGAGTACTGCTCTTGGCTGCCAATATCAACGTCACCTTCGCCCACTTTGTCTGCTTGGCAGGAGTGCTCTGGATTACCGGTGTCCTTGACCGCGATCTCTGACTCCTCTAGAAGAGCTACTAGCCTGGGGCAGGGCATTCTGCAAAGACAACTAACCCCTCCGCGAGTGCAAGAGGGGCGAGCCGGAGCTACCGATTCCAGCCGACTGGGACTTTACTTAAAGCCCACCGCCGCCTGCCAGACAAAGGCAAGCAGGAAAAACAGAACGGGGATGATCGGCAAAATATCGACCAGTGGGTCGAACAGTTCATAGCCTTCTGGCAAAGCAGCCAGGAGCATCGTTACAGGCATGACACCAAACCTCACCAGGAAGGAAGTGGGACTAGAGAAACGAGTTCGTTAGGGATTTTCCTATTGGCTCCAGATCTTGGCTGGGTCGCAGTTTTCCTGAACCGCTCTGAAAGACTTATTCAACCCCGGGCAAAAGCAGACTTTCGCTCGGCGTTGAGGCTTTCTTCCTGCTTCCACGACCCGTAGCTAGTAGTAGAGTTCACCTCTGCTACCCCGCCAGAGGGATCTCCACAGGCGTCACTTCCCCGCGAGCTGCAGGTAGTTGCTCCTTGCTCTTGATCGAGCACACAGGCTAGAGACGGAGCCAACTTTAGCCTAGGCAAAACGCCTACCCAAGAAGATGTACCTGCTAGCCTACTAGCTCAGCCCATCTACGTCAAGGCAGAAGGTTAGTTAGGTCCGGTGAATCAAGGACTAGAGGAGAACCCTGAGGGCAGGAGTGCTTTCAAGAAGCTGCGTCGCCACCTTACTGGCAGAGCCATAGCTAGGCTAGCACAAGGCGACTTGTCCTCGGTCGCGGCAGCAGTGCAGAGCGCTTGGCACGAAGGCCAGGGCTTGCGTTGCCATGCAACCTAGAGAACCCCCATGTTGGAGAGGCCCAAGATTACTCCTACCCCCAGCAGATGACCAAAGCTGGCAACTCCCAGGACTTCTGGCCAGGTCATCCCCAACACCGGTCCAGTTTCTGAAGCGACCCCCGAAGAGGACTTGAAGCTCAGGTATGCCAGTCCTGTGCAGAGCAGAATGATCACCGCGCTTAGGGGAGACCAGGGGCTGGTGTGAGCGGTTATAGCTAGCGGCGCAACAAGGAGCAGCATGGTTTTCCTCCTTGGCTTAGGTTAACCGCCCCCTAGATTACCCCTGTTTTGCAAGACTTAGAGGGATCCCCCCGCGATCTTCACATGAATTGCAATAGAGGCCGCAACAAAACCTCACAACAGTTCTTGCCGGGATCCCTGTCGGCGGCAGTTGGGGTTGGCGGGAAAATCAGGCCTGACGGGACAAGCTGAGCAGTTCTGTGCCGTATACTAACGAAAGTTAACAAAGTTTATCCCTGCCGCTTGCTGGGGTTTGGCGGGTTGCCTTAAACCATCCCCACCGTCTGCGCTGTGCACACTCGAGGATGGCTGCCGATGACTGCTGCTGTGACTCCGCAACCGGACTCCAGGCCTTTCACCTTACCTCGTGAGCTGCTGGGGCCGCCGCCAGAATTTTGGAATCCCACCCTATTGATGTTTCTAGGGTCCGTGGCGCTGTCAGCCGCCTGCTTTTGTGGGTATGCCTTTTGGCATTGGCCCCGCTGGTTGGTGTTCTGGCTAAACTTTGTCGCCCTCTATGTGCTGGGCACGGTAATCCACGATGCCTCCCATGGCTCAGCCCACCGCAACCGCTTTTTGAACGAGGCTATGGGGCATGGATCTGCTCTGTTGCAGGGCTTTGCCTACCCTGTCTTTAAGCGGGTGCATATGCAACACCATGCCCACGTCAACCATCCTGAAGACGATCCGGATCACTACGTCTCCACGGGGGGGCCGCTGTGGCTTATTGCGCCGCGCTTTTTCTACCACGAGGTGTTTTTCTTCAAGCGGCAGCTCTGGCGCAAAGGCCGCTGGGACCTGCTGGAGTGGGCTTTGAGTCGGCTAGTCGTGGTCTTGACCTTTGCCTTGGCCTTCCACTTCGGCTACACCGACTACCTCCTGAACTACTGGCTGCCCCCTGCTTTTATCATGGGGCTTCTATTGGGCTTGTTTTTCGACTACCTGCCCCATCGCCCCTTTCAATCTCAGGAGCGGTGGTACAACGCCAGGGTCTACCCTAGCCGGCTAGCCAACATCCTCCTGTTGGGACAGAACTACCATCTCATCCACCACCTCTGGCCTTCGGTTCCCTGGTACAAGTATCAGGCGGCCTACTGGGTGGCTAAGCCAGAGCTGGACGCTCGCAACTGCCACCAAACCCTGGGCATTTGGCGAAAGGGTGAGTTTTGGAGCTTTCTCTACGACGCCCTAATTGGCCTGCACTGGCACAAGCCTGCCCCTGCGGCTGCCCAGGCCAAGTCACTAGGAGCGTCATCCTCTGCGGATCCTCAGCAGGGCGAAGAGGCCGATTGAGAGGGTCTTGCCCACGCCCGGATCCCTCAGTTGCTGCTGTTTGTCGAGGCAGCTAGCTTGCTGCAGGACGCCGGCCAAGCCGTTGTGGGCGCAGGTGCGCGGGTCCAGGGTCCGGCGGCACCGCTATCGCGAAGGCAAGCCAGCATGGGCTCGATCCCGCTAGAGGGAGATCTTGGCATAGGCCTGGCCAGCCTCTCGGCGCAGCTCTTGGGCCCGTCGAAACAGCTCTTGCCCGGTGTGCAGGTGGCGGTCGTCGAAGTTAAGCGGAAAATGGCTCAGCTCCTCCAGAGCATCTTCCAGGTGGTTGAGGGCGTAGTAGAGGCAGGAAGCCACTTTCCCCAAGCTGCTGGGGTTGGGAAGACGGCGAAAGATCTGCTGAGCTTGGGCCAATTTCTGCGCGCATTCCTCTAGGTATAGGCCAAAGGCCGCCAGCAACTCGGGATCGAAGGGATCGGCGGACAGAGCGTTTAGCTGGGGTTTTAGGGAAGCCAACAGAGATCCCAAGAGTCGGTTCAGGGGGGTGTAAACCTGCCGAATCCAGGCTTCGCGGAGGAGGGCTTCTTGGCTGACCGTCGGCGGCGGGGAGGCTATCGGCTGAGAGCGGCGCCAGGTCTGGCTGGCAAGCAGTTGCCGGTCGTATTCGCGGCGGGCTTGGGGATCCCGGAGCACGGCGTAAGCGGCGTTGATCTGGCGGATCCGCTCAGCAGCGGCCTGATCCTTTTTGGCTAGCAGACTATCGGGGTGGTAGTACTTGACCAAGCGGCGGTAGGCACGCTTGATCTCGGCTGCCGTCGCCTGCATGGAGACTCCCAAAACCTCGTAGTGGGAAACCGCTTCCAATCCGCTCCCCATCGTCTTCCGCTAGCAAACCTTCACATTCTACGCCGGAGCCTACAATAAAGGTGAGCTCTCCCATGTTGCCCCATGTCTTCCTCCTCTCCGGGATCCCCCCATCCCCTCAGCGCTCTCTTGGGGGCCACCTTTGCTGCCGGCCTAGGCTACGGTTTCCTGCAATTGCTGCTCTCAATGCTGGCCAAGCTGCCGCCTGTTGATCTAGACAGCGGATCCCTGGCACGGGGAGTCGGCATTTTGGTGCGCTACCTGTTGGTGGGCTCCGTTTCCCTAGTTGCCTTCATGTTTGTCATGGTAGGCTTGGGGCTGGCGGCCTACTCGGTGCAACTGCTGAGGGAGCGGCTGATCTCTTCCCGGCACCGGTCTAGCCTCTAGCTGGAGCGCGCTGGCCAGGGTGCGTCCTTCCCGCGTGTAGAGCTGCCAGTAGTTCCAGTAGTTGCCGAACACCGCCTTGACATAGCCGCGGGTTTCGGCAAAGGGGATCTGCTCCACAAACTCGTCGGGATCCTCAAAGCCAAATTGGCTCAGCCACTTGGCGACGTTGCCGGGGCCGCCGTTGTAGCTGGCCAGGGCCAGCAGGGTGTTGTCTTGATAGGCGCGGTGGGTGTAGTCGAAGTACCAGGATCCCAGGCGAAGGTTGTCGGCAGGGTTGGTGAGGCTGTACTGGGCTAGGCCAATTTTTTGGGCAATCCAGCGGCCGGTGGCAGGCATCACCTGCATCAAGCCCAGCGCTCCTGAGGCCGAGACGATCTCCGGCTCAAAACGGGATTCCTGGCGAATCAAGGCCGCCACCATCAGGGGATTGAGGCTAAACTGTTGCGCCCAGTGGGCCAGGCCAGGCTGGGCGTAGGGATCCCTTTCCCAGGTGTTTTCTGGGCTGGCGTAGTAGTGCAGCGGGTAGATGGCCTGCCAGAAATCCTGGCGCTGTCTCAGGGTCGGCAGCAGCGGGTCGGGCTCGGCGCTAAAGCGCAGGGCAGCCACCTGGTTGATGCCCCGCAGGTGCTCGCCGGCGTTGTTGCGCAAAATGCCGCTGGCAAAGCGCTCGGCCACGCTCATCTGGCCGGGATCCCGTTGCAGCAGAGCCATTTCCCCCTGCCAGCGCTCCCAGGCCAGTTGGCCAGCGCCAATGAGATGCAGGGTCTGGGTAGCCTCGGAAACCGCAGGCAGAGGTTGGCGAACCGGCTGGAAATCCACTTCAACCCTTTGGCGCCCGCTGGAGAAATCTCCTACTGGCCAGCCCAGTTGCGCCGCCGCCCGCCAGGCGTAGTAGGTGTGGGGAAACTGCCGCAGCACCTGCTGATAGGTTTGCCGCGCCGCAGCCACCTCCCCCAGCCGTTCCCGCCATTTGCCGGCCCAGTAGAGCAGTTGCGCCCCCATTTCCGTATCCCGCTGGGCCAAGCCAATCTGCTGGGCTAGAGCAATGGCTTGGCTGAGATTGCCCGTTTGCGCCTGGCGCCAAGCCACCGTCCAGGCGGCGGTGGCCGCGGCTTCGCTGACTGGGAAGCGCTCCCAAAGGGTCTGCCGCACCGCCTGGGCCGATTGCGGGCTGCCGTTGCGGTCATACAGTTGGCTGAGGCTGAGCAACGCTTCTGGAGCTTCTCTATCCGAGCCGGATCCCACCTGGCGAAGTAACTGGATTGCCGTCGGCAGGTCGCTCAGTTCCGCCAAACGGCGGCGGGTGAGAGAAGCCTCTGGCCCATCGGGAAACTGTGCCAGCAGCGCTTGGTAAGCCGCTTTGGCCTGGGGAAACTCCCGCGAGATCTGGTGGCTGCGCCCCTGGCGGTAGAGATTGCGAGAGGTGGTGGGGGCACGCCCGTAGGCGCGGGCGGCTTTGCCGTACTCCCGCTGCTCCCAATAGGCATCGGCCAGGATCTGCCAATCGGAGGCCGTGAGGGATCCCTCTTGGGCTTGCCGCCAGCGATCCAAGAGGGGGGTTAACCCAGGGGTTTGCGGGTGATGTTGGGCCAAATCCCGCAGCAGGTCATAGCGGTTGGGATCCTGCTCCAGCAAGTGCTTGAGGGCGCGGGCCGTCAGGCGGTGGGTGGGAAATTGCCGCCGCAACTGATCCACCTGGCCCATTCCCCAGAGGGCGTAGGCGGCCACCGGGCTGTGGGGATACTCCTGCAAGATCTTGGGCCACCAGATCTGGCGGGCTGTTTCTCGATCCCCCAGCTTTTCATAAGCCTGAGCCCTGAGCTTCCAGATCTCGTCGGTGAGAACTGGCAGCTTTTCTTCCAAGCCCTGCAGGTGCTCCAGGGCCGCTTGCGCTTGGCCGGCCTGCAGGGCTTTGTAGGCGCGCAAAAAGGCGGCGCCAGAAGTCGAGCTCAGGGGTGCTGGAGGCGCCGCCGCCATCTCGACAGGTTCTGCCCAGGAGGAGGCGTAAAAGCCCCACAGGACGCCGCCCAGTACTCCGCCTGCTGCTAAGGTCGCGGCAAGCCATCGCCTCCAGAGTTGCCGGTGGCTTGTTCTGCTCTGCATGCCTCCCTTCCCCAGCGTCCTTGACTAGGATACCCAATGGGGAGGCGCTGAGCCAGGACAAGTAACCTCAACGAGGAGGAGGCCAGTTGGCAATGGGAACCGGCTCGATAAGCTCCGCCAAGGGAAACCCTAGGATCTGGGCGTAGAAATAAAGCTCTGCCTCCAGGGCCCGTTTGAGGTTGGCTGCCTGGCGAAAGCCGTGCTGCTCACCGGCAAAAGGGACATAGGCCACCGGGATCCCCTTGGCCTGCAGGGCAGCCACCATCCTCTCTGCTTGGTTGGGAGGGACGATGGCGTCCTCCAGGCCTTGAAAGAAGATAACGGGGCAGTTGAGACCCTCCAGGTGGTGGATGGGAGAGCGCTCCCGGTAGAGATCCCGCCGCTCCGGGTAGGGGCCAATTAAGCTGTCCAAGTAGTGGGACTCAAACTTGTGGGTCTCCTGGGCTAGGGCCTCTAGATCGCTCACCCCGTAGTAGCTGGCGCCGGCCTTGAAGACGGTGTGAAACGTCAGGGCCGCCAGGGTGGTGTAGCCGCCGGCGCTGCCGCCGCGAATGAGCAGCCGCTCCCCGTCCACCTTGCCCTGGGCTGCCAAGAATTGGGCCCCAGCGATGCAATCTTCCACGTCCACAAGGCCCCAGCGGCCCTTGAGGGCCTCCCGGTAGGCCCGCCCATAGCCGCTGCTGCCGCGGTAGTTGACATCCAAAACGGCAATCCCGCGACTGGTCCAGTACTGGATCCCGAGATCGAGTACAGCTGCCGTTGCCCCTGTGGGCCCACCGTGGCTTTTGACCAAAAGAGGCGGCTTCTCGCCGGCAGGGGCCACGAAGTCGGGGTTCTTGGGAGGATAGAAGAGGCCGTAGGCCACTGCCCCGCCTGAGGTGGGAAAGGCGATGGGCTCGGGGATCGACAAATACTCTGGATCGACTGCCACATGGCTGGAGCGGGCCACCACCTCCAGCTGTCCAGACGGCAAATGCAAGCAGACTAGGGCAGGGGCTTCGCTAGGGGAGGCGGCCAGAAAGGCAGCTTTTTCGCCGCTAACTTGGAGGTTGTGCAGCTCGGTGTAGGACAAGGGGATCTCCTGAAGCTCTCCTGAACGGGGATCCAAAAGCGCCAGGTGGCAGAGCCCCTCTTGGCGATAGATGGCCAGGATCCGCCCGTCCTCACAAAAGCCGTAAGTGCTCAAGCCAAACACCCACTGGGGTTCTCCAAACTCGGCTTCCATAGGGCAGAGGGGAAGGGGGCCCTGGGGATCCCAGCGGTAGAGGTTCCACCAGCCGCTGCGGTCAGAAACCAAGTAAAGCTCCCCCTGCGGCGACCACTGGGGCTGGAAGATGGACTCAGCCGGGCCGCCAGCAAGTTTCTGGGGCTCTCCCAAACTGCCGTCGGGGGCAACCTCAGCCCGCCACAGCTCCGTGCCGTCCCAGGGCATCTGGGGGTGATCCCAGGTCAGCCACACCAGGGCTTGACCGTCTGGGCTGAGCCGCGGGCTGGCGTAGAAATCGTGGCCCCCGGCCAAAACCTGCTGGGCTCCGCTTTCAAGGTCAATGGCAACCAGCGTGTTTTCTGGCTCTCCCTGCCGGCTATGATCCTCGCGCACACAGAGAATGCGCCGGTGCCTCCTGTCCACCACCCCGTCGGCATAGCGGTAGGGGCCAGCTTCGGTGAGGGGCCGGATCTCCTCCCCTGGGGACAGGTAGTACAGCCGTTGATCGGCAAAGTTGCAGAAATACACCACTCCCTCAGAGACCCAGTAGGCGCCGCCGCCGTACTCGTGGACTCGCGTGCGCACGTTAAAAGGCTCCGGTGTCAGCTCCTCCACCTTTCCGTTAGCCAAGCGCCGCCTCAGGACGTTGCGCCCTTTTTCCTGGGGCCGGCCCTCGATCCAGTAGAGATCCTGCCCTTCCCAGACCGGTTGTCCCAGGCGCAGGGATCCGGCTACCACCAAATCCGCGCTAATCGGGGACCGCCAGGATCCATAGCCAGCCTGTTGCACCATCTCCCCCTCCCTGCCAGCGACACGCTAGACCAAGAGCTCTATTATGGCGGACGCAAGGGATCCCTGCAAAAGGAAGTATTCTACTGCTCCCGCAGGCAGAAATCTGTCAGGATCGAGCAAGAGAGAATCTCACACCTGTGGCTGCTCCCATTCACGTTACCGCCGAGCCCTGGCTGCACACCTACAGCGAGATTATCGACGTGCGCTCGCCAGCAGAGTATGCTGAAGACCATTGGCCAGGGGCCATTAACCTGCCTGTGCTCGACGATGCGGAACGGGCGGAGGTGGGCACGCTCTACAAGCAGGTGGATCCCTTCACAGCCCGCAAGCGGGGGGCCAGCCTGGTGGCCCAGAACATCGCCCGTCACCTGCAAACCCACTTTGCTGACAAGGACCGGGACTACCACCCCCTGATCTACTGCTGGCGGGGAGGACAGCGTTCGGCCAGCTTGGCCTTGGTGTTGTCCCAGGTGGGCTGGCAAGTAACCGTCTTGCAAGGCGGGTACAAAACCTACCGCGCCTGGGTGCGTCGGCAACTGCAGAGCTTGCCCCAGCAATTTACCTACCGAGTGCTCTGCGGGCCAACGGGGAGCGGCAAAACCTTGTTGCTCCACTATCTCCATCAGCAGGGGGCCCAAGTCCTGGATCTGGAAGAGCTGGCCTGCCATCGGGGATCCCTTCTGGGGGCCGAGTGGGGGAGGCCCCAGCCCAGCCAGAAGAGCTTTGAAAGCCAGTTGGTCCAGGTCTTCCTCAAGTGGGATCCCGCCAAGCCAGTTTGGGTGGAGGCAGAGAGTGCCAAAGTGGGCCAACTCCACCTGCCCCCTGCCCTTTGGCAAGCCCTCACCCAAGCCGACTGCATCGAGGTGCAGTTGCCCCTAGAAGAGCGCGTGAAGGGGTTGATTGCCCACTATCCCCACTGGATAGCCCATCCCCAGGCGCTCAAGGAGAAGTTGCTGCCCCTAAAAGCCCGCTATGGCCAAGCGCGTCTGCAGCGCTGGTTTGAGCTCATCGACGCCCAAGACTGGCCGCAGTTTGTCCAGGAGCTGCTGCTGCAGCACTACGACCCCACCTACCAGCACGGCCTGCAGCGGAACTTCAATCGTATTCGGGCTCGGCTTGAGCTGCCTGACCTCTCCGAGACCACCCTTAAGAAGGCTGCCACCTACCTCCTCGAGGGGCAGTTTGAGGTTGGCCTGACGGGGATCCCTGCACTTCAATCTCCCAGCCCGCCTCTAGCCTGGATATTAAGATAAGTAAATCAGCACCCAAAGAATTGTCTGGGCCTGAGCCTCAAGGGAGGCTTGCAGTTGGTGCAGAAGTCTCCAGGGTGCCCCTCTAGGTTTAGCAGGAGTGCATGTGAGGAAAGTTGGGCAGCTCCAGTCAGCGCAGCGACGCAACTTGGGCGTCCTGTTCGTAGCCGGCTTGCTCTTTTGGGCCAGTTTGTCCTCGCTGCTACCCACCCTGCCCCTCTATGTCCGGGATGCCGGCGGCACTAGCCAACAGGTGGGCTTGGTGATGGGATCCTTCTCCGTTGGGCTGCTAGCCTTTCGGCCTTGGTTGGGGCGCCTGGCAGATGGCTACAGCCGTCAGATTGTGCTTCTTATCGGCATGGGGGCAGCAGCAGTGGCTCCCTTGGGGTACTGGCTTTCGGACTGGATCCCATGGGTAGCGCTGGTGCGGGCCTTCCATGGAATTAGCATTGCTGCTTTTGCCACTGCCTACGTGGCTCTGGTTGCAGATCTTGCCCCCGAGGAAAGACGCGGCGAGATCCTAAGCTTCATGAGTTTGGTCAATCCTCTGGGTATTGCCATTGGTCCCGCTTTGGGGGGCTTCTTGCAGGAACTGGCTGGCTATGGGCCCCTATTTTTCTTCGCTGCTTTGCTGGGAGGGGTGGGCTTTCTCTGTACCTGCGCCGTCCAAGAGCAGCGGCGGGGACAAGGGGGATCCCTGGCCTGCAAGGGGGCCTTCTGGAGCCTTTTGCTTCACCCAAAGGTGTGCTCCCTCACGGGAGTGATGCTGCTGGTGGGGTTGGCCTTCGGCACCCAAACAACTTTTGTGTCTCTGTTAATGCAGGAGGCTGGAGTTCCCTTGAATCCAGGTCTTTTCTACATGGCAGTGGCCTTTGCCAGCTTTGGCGTGCGCCTGCTCGCGGGTCCCGCTTCCGATTGCTACGGGCGGGGGCCGTTTATCGCTCTCAGCTTGGCCACCTATGCGCTGGTTATGGGAGTGCTGCTTGTAGCCAACAGCGCTTGGGCCTTTCTGGCTGCTGGGATTGGGGTGGGATCGAGCTTTGGCACCCTGATCCCGCTCATCTCTGCCCTTGTAGCCGACCGCTCTGAGCCAGCAGAGCGCGGGCGCCTGTTTAGCCTGGTGATGTGTGGGTTTGACTTGGGCGTGGGCCTGGCAGGGCCCATTCTCGGCACCCTGGCGGTTGGGTCTAGCTATCGAATCCCGTTTGGCTACGCCGCTCTCCTGGCCTTTGCCTCCTGGGTCTGTTTTGTCTGCTTCTGCAACGGTAAGCTGGTCTCCTCCCTGCGCTTTGCTTTAGGTTGGGAGCCGGATCGCTACAGGTGGCAAGACAAGTCCCCTCAGCGGGATCCCGCTAACTTTCCCTCGCCTCTTGCCCTATCCTAAGCTGAGGTGGCTGGAGAAACCCTAGCTAGATGAAAGCACGGCGTTGGCTTGCCTTCCTCGGATCCCTGCTGCTGGGCCTCTGGGGGGGAGAGGTGGAAGGCGCTTGGGCGGTAACGGTGCGGGTTCAGTTGGCTGATACCACCACTCCTTTGGTGGTGGGGGTTTCTCTGCCTGCCCGGCTGACCAATGGTCGCGGAGAGGTGTTGGCAGATCTGCCGCCCCTACGGGGGTTTTGGGCCCGCCCCAGCCGCCGGGGGGTACACCTGCACGAGGCTGTGAGCCCAGTGCTGTTCATCGAGCCGCCGGAGGGGGGTCTTGTGGCAGTCAACGGCCGTTGGTATTCCGGCAAGGTGCTCTTGATGGGCTACAACCGCGTGCAAGCCATCAATTACGTTCACCTCGAGGACTATGTGGCCAGTGTAGTGGAAGCTGAAATGGGAGCCCGCTTCTTGCCGGAGGCCCTGAAGGCGCAGGCGGTAGCTGCTCGCACTTATGTCCTCTACCACCGCAATTCCCGGCGCTGGTTTGATGTGTTTAGCGACACCCGCTCCCAGGTGTACCGCGGCCTCTCGCAGCGCTCGGCAGCCGCCCTAGAGGCAACACGGGCTACCCGCGGCGTGGTCTTGGTGTATGGAGGAAAGTTTGTCAATGCCATGTACAGCGCCAGTGCCGGAAGCCGAACTGTGGGAGTGGACGGGATCCCTTACCTGCAGAGCCTGCCGGACTTTAGTCCCTACCCCAAGTTTGGCCATGGCATTGGCATGAGCCAGTGGGGTGCCCAGGAATTGGCCCGCCGGGGCTGGAGCTACCGCCAAATTTTGGCCTACTACTACCCAGGCGTTAGACTTGCCCGCTTGCCAGACTAAGACGTTCCTTGAGGTCTTTTGAGGGAAGGGGGGAAATGCTGCAGAATAGGGATGGCTATCCCCGCTTAAGTTTGCTTGCGCACCTCACTATGAACGAAACGACTTCCTACGATTCAGCCACAGCGGCCCCTGCTGGGGATCCTGCTGCTCCCAAAACTGCCGCGGGCTCTGAAAAGGGATCCCCTGGCCGCCGTCTCCGCCAATTGCTGGGCATGAAGGGGGCGGAGGTAGAGTCTCGCTCCATCTGGCAAGTCCACCTGCAACTGATGAAGCCGGTTACCTGGATCCCGTTGATGTGGGGCTTGATCCCGGGAGCGGCTTCCTCTGGCCACTTCACCTGGACTTGGGAGAACGTGGCGCTAGTCTTGGCGGGCATGGTCCTAGCCGGCCCTCTGATGGCAGGTTACACGCAAACTCTGAACGAGTACTATGACCGCGACATCGACGCCATCAACGAGCCCTACCGCCCCATCCCTTCCGGGGCCATTTCCCTGCGGCGGGTGGTCATCCAAATCTGGGTGCTGCTGATCCTGGGACTGGCGCTGGCCTATGCCCTCGACTGGTATACTGGCCACCCCTTCCCGGTGATTACCAGCATTGCCCTGGGGGGAGCCTTGCTGGCCTACATCTACTCGGCGCCGCCCCTGAAGCTGAAGCGCAACGGCTGGCTGGGCAACTACGCCCTGGGCGCTAGTTACATCGCCCTGCCCTGGTGGACGGGCCACGCTCTATTTGGCGAGCTGAACTGGACGGTCTGCATCCTAACCCTCCTCTACAGCTTGGCGGGCCTGGGGATTGCCGTGGTCAACGACTTCAAGAGCATGGAAGGAGATCGGCAGTTTGGCCTGGCCTCGCTGCCGGTGATGTTTGGCGCCATGGGGGCGGCCTGGATCGCGGCGCTGATGATCGACCTGTTTCAGCTTGGCATGGCCGCGTTTTTGCTGGGAGCTGGTCTAAAGCTCTACGCTGCGATTTTGGTGCTGCTCATTCTCCCCCAGATCACCTTCCAAGACATGTACCTGCTGCGGGATCCGCTGAAGAACGACGTGAAATACCAGGCCAGCGCTCAGCCTTTTTTGGTGTTGGGCATGCTGGTGGTGGGACTGGCGTTGGGCCGCTCAGGGCTATGGTAGTCAAGCTAAGGTGCCCATTCTGGCAACCGAGGTGACGGTTTCTGCCCTAGATTGCCCCCGCTGTCTGGGCCAAGATCAAGCCAGGGATCCCGCTGGGATGAACAGTGGGATGGCCTCGGGCCAAAGGAGGTGTTCGATGAAGCTGTTTCTTCCCCTCCAACTTAGCCTGAGCCTGGCTTTGCTCTTGGGGACTGGCGCTCCTGCCCAGGCGCAGCGGATTGTCATCGACGAGCGTGGGATTGTGGTTGAACCCAGCCCAGGTGGCCTGCTCATTCCCAACCAGCCGCTTTTTGCTCCGATCCCACCCGGGAGAGTTCCTTTTTCCATCGATGCAGAGGGCCAAGTGGTCTCTGCCCCTGGCTATCGCTGCAGTGCCGCTACCGCTGCCGACAACTCTCCCATCCTCTGCCGCTCCCAGTTCAACCCTAGCGAGGTGGTGGTGTACGAGCGGGATGGCCGCCCCAACACCCTCTTTGCCGACAACGTGATCCGGCCCACCGGCAGCGGCCTGCGGATTCTGCCCAACCCTGGGCCAGGGCAGTCCTCTGGCAGTGGCCTGCGCATTATCCTCAACTAAGAGGCGAGGAGCGGCCAGCCCGCCTTGCTTCCAGTTCCTGCAGGATCTGCCGATGGCGCTGCCGGGTAATGGGGTAAAGCCACACTAGACAAATGCCGCCAATCAAAGCCACTGCCGGCAGGGGGCCGATGGCGAGGCGGATGGCCAGCAAGGCTGATTCGGGCTGGGAAGGAAGAGGCTCTCCAGCTACCGAAGGGATAAAGCCAGCCCAATCTAGAACTTGCCCCAGGAAAAACAGCCCCAGCCCCAGGCCTACCTTTTGCAGGAACACCATCAAGGCATAGAAGATCCCTTCCCGCCGCTCCCCGGTTTGCAGCTCGTCCAGGTCAATGACATCTGGCAACATCGACCAGGGGCCAAGGTAGGCCGTGGCTGAAACCCCTGCTCCTGCCAACAACGCCAGCGCAATCATGAGCCGCTCCTGGCCGGGCTGTAGGAAGAACAGGCCTGCCTGCGCGATCAACCAGAACCCCGCCCCGATCAGGTACATGGCGCGCTTGCCTAGCCGGGCGCTCAGTCGCGTCCAGGCAAACAGGGTCAGCACGGCAACGCTCTGAACCGCCAGCACCACCAGGGAAATCCACACCTCGGGCAAGTCCATCCAGAAAACGATGAAGTAGGGGATGATGGTGGCCGTAAACTGAAATGCCAGCCAGGAACATAGGTAGATGCCGCTTACAAATAGATAGGGGCGGTTGCTGAGGGCCACCCCCAACTGCTGGAGCAAAGGCAGCGGATCCCGCCAGGACTGATGCCGTTCCCGCACCCCCCAAAAACAGAGCACTAGAGGCAGAGTGGAGATCACCCCAAAACAGCTCCCTGCCAGCAAATGCCCACTAGCTCGATCCGGCAGCAGGTTAACCAAGAGGGGAAAGGTGGCCACCGCAACCATGCTGCCCCCCACCGAGAAAGCAAAGCGGAATTGGTTAAGCTGGGTGCGCTCGTCGTAATCCTGGGTCAGCTCCGCCGTCAGGGAGGCATAGGGGATGTTGGCAGCCGAGTAGAAGGCGTTAAACAGCAGCGACACCGCCAGGTAGTAGGCAAACAGAAGCCCAGTTCGACCGGGAAAAGGGATCCACCACTGCGCTACAAAGGTTAGGCCAAAAGGGATGGCTGAAAACAGGAGCCAGGGGCGGCGGCGACCCCAACGGCTGCGAGTGCGGTCGCTGAGGAGGCCGATGATGGGATCGTTGATGGCATCCCAAAAGCGGGTGAGGGCGGAGATGCTGCCAGCCAAGCCTGCTGCCATGCCGACGGTGTTGGTGAGAAAGGGCAGCAGGAAAAAAATGAGGATACTGGCCGTCATGCCCGTGCCCAGATCCCCCACCCCGTAGGCCAGCTTTGTCTGCAGGCTGAGTTGTTGTCTGGTCATCATCCCCCCTGGAATGCCAGGATTCCAGTGTAGGGGGTATGGGGACCCTTTAAAGCTCAGGGTCTTCTCCCAACTCTCGGAGCCGCTGGGCCAGTCGTTCGGCTCGGGAGCGTTCTAGGTCTGCCCGCTGCCGCTCCATTTCTGCCCGTTCCCGTTCCCTTTCTGCTCTTTGCCGTTCCAACTCTGCCCGTTGCCGCTCTAACTCTGCTGCCGTGGGCAACAGTCGCCCTGCCCTATCGTACCAGCGCACCCAAAAGCGTTCTCGCCCCTCGTAAGATCCCCACCACCGACCGATACTCAAGTCCAAATCGGGCAACAGGATTGGGGGATGTTCCCCAGCGCCGGAACCGGGGAGCAGCTCATAGTGTCCACCCTGGAGCTGATAAACGTTCAACTCATTGGTCTCTAGCTCGAAGGTGACGTAGTAAGGGATCCGCAGCCGCCTTTCATAGAGCTGGAACTTGGCTTGCCCGGGTTTTTCTTCCCCCAGGTCGTTGCAAATGATCTCCAAGATGAGGACAGGCAAGATATTCCCTTCATCCCACACCACATAGCTTTCGCGGGCAGTGCCATCCCGCCAACGAGGAACCCCCAGCACTAGAAACAAATCTGGAACAACGACCTGCCGGGGTAGGGCGTAGTAAAGGCCCATATTGCAAGCCACAAAAAAGTCTTGCCGGTCTGACCAGTGCAGCAGCAGCGGTTCCCGCAGCAGGGGGTATTGGCGGCCTTGATCCTCGTTGTCCAAGGGAGTGTCGTCTGTGTCGGGCAGGTCGTGCTGGGTGGGCCAGCGATAAGGGGTAACGGTCATGGTCAGGCGGAAGCAGTACACCTCCACTCTAGCAATGGGTCAGGCCTGCATCTGGCTCATCGCCTCCAGATCCAGTACCTTGGCCACTTCTTCCGGGCTCATCAAGTTGCGCTCCAACAGGATCTGGCGGATGGGCTTCCCGGTTTCCAGGGAGATCTTGGCCACCTCTGCCGCCTGCAGGTAGCCAATGTAGGGATTGAGGGCAGTCACCAAAGCCAGGGTTCCCTCGGCATAGCTGCGACAGCGATCTGCCTGGGCCTTGATGCCGCGGACGCAGCGCTCAGTAAAGACGCGCAGGCTGTTGTTGAGGATCTGCAAGCTATGCAGGAGGTTATAGGCAATCAGCGGCATCATCACGTTGAGCTCAAATTGCCCTGCCTGAGCTGCCAAGGTGATGGCGGTGTCTAGCCCGATTACCTGAAAGCAGACCATGTTCAGCATCTCAGCTATCACCGGGTTGTACTTGCCAGGCATGATGGAGGAGCCAGGCTGCACGGGTGGCAGTTGGATCTCTTTGAGGCCAGTTTTGGGGCCAGAGTCCATCAGGCGTAGGTCGTTGGCCACTTTGATGCCGTCTTGGGCCAGGTTGCGCAGGGATCCCGACAGGTGCACAAAGGGAGCCATGCTCTGCATAGCCGCCATGGGATGGGGAGCCGGTGTGAGGGGCAACTGGGTGTACTCTGCCAGCCGCTGCACCACCTTCTGCCGGTACTGGGGGTGGGTGTTGAGGCCGGTGCCCACGGCGCTTCCCCCTAGCCCCAAGCTGCACAGGGCTTGGCTGGCCTCCTCGATCCACTGACGATGTTGGGCAAAGATGGCTGCGTAGGCGCCGAAGCTGTCTCCCAGGCGCACCGGCACGGCATCCTGCAAATGGGTGCGGCCCGCCTTGAGGATGTCGCGAAACTCCTGGGCCTTTTGCTCCAGCGCCGCCACCAGGTTGTCCAGCGTGCCCACAAGATCCCGCCGCACCCGCAGCAAGGCCGCTAGGCGAATGGCGGTGGGAATGACATCGTTGGTGGATTGGCCGTAGTTGACATGGTCGTTGGGGCTGACCCGCTCGTACTTGCCCTTGGGCTCCCCTAGGATCTCCAAAGCCCGGTTGGCCAGCACCTCGTTGACGTTCATGTGGTGGGAGGTGCCTGCCCCGGCCTGGTACACATCCACCACAAACTGATCCCGCAGGGATCCCTGCAGGATCTCATCGGCTGCTTGGACAATGGCCCTGGCCACCTCCACTGGAATGCAGCCCAGCTCGCCGTTGACCTCCGCCGCCGCCTTTTTAATCAGCACGCAGGCTTCCACGTACTCTGGCAGCGGCTTGAGGCCGCTGATGGGAAAATTCTCCAGGGCGCGGGCCGTTTGAATGCCGTAGTACACCGACTGGGGCAGTTGCCACTCCCCCATCGAGTCTCGTTCGCTGCGCACCTGTGAAGGCATGGCCATTTGGCTGGCTTAGCTGGCGGGGTTGGATCCCTTTTCCTGCAAAGCAGCCAACTGCTGGCTGAGGCGCTCGTTGTTTTCCGCCAAGACCAGCACCATGGCTGCACAGGCCAAGTGAACTGCCGCCCGAAACTCTGCCGAAGTCTTATACTGGGCCAACGCCTCGCTGTCGCCTTCGCGGGGGCTGAGGATCAGTTGGACGGACTTTTGAGCCAGCTCTTTCAGTTCTCGTTCCGTTAAACCCAGTTGCACCGCTTTTGCCCTCCCTGTAAACTAGAAGGCTAACTTTGCCCCACCCTCTTTGCCAGCAGGGCTGCCACCTGGCTATCCTACCGCAGTTGTTACCCCAATCCAGCAGTATTTTTCCCGTGGGCAAGCCCAAAGCTTCTAGAAAGAAACAGGAAATACCGGCTAGTATAAGTGCAGAAGCTTCTGCCCTTCTGGCCAATAACAGGGTTTTTTGCCCATTGGCCGGCAGCGGCGCAAAGTAAACTAAATTCTGTTGTTCGTTCAGAGAGAGGAGAACTTGTCCGTCGAACGTCCACTTGACCCCTCTTCCCCCAAGCAGCGCGCAGAGCTGCCCGCTATCAACGAGCGGATTCGCTTCCCCAAAATCCGTCTCATCGATACCGATGGCACCCAGCTGGGGATCATGAGTCCTCAGGAAGCGCTGCGCATAGCAGAGGAAAAGGATCTGGACTTGGTCTTGGTGAGTGACAAAGCGGATCCTCCTGTCTGCCGCATTATGGACTACGGCAAGTTCAAGTTTGAGAAAGAGAAAAAAGAACGGGAGGCCCGCAAAAAACAACACACTGCCGAGATCAAGGAAGTGAAGTTTCGTTACAACATCGGCGAGCACGACTACCACGTGCGCCTGCGGAGTGCCCAACAGTTCCTGGGGGAGGGAGACAAGGTGAAGGCTACGGTAATGTTCCGTGGCCGCGAGGCACAGCACGCCGAGCTGGGGGAAGAGTTACTGCACCGCTTGTTCAGAGACTTACAAGAGGTGGCGGAAATGCAGCAGCCTCCCCAGAAGGAGGGTCGGAACATCACGATGATCCTTGCTCCTAAACCTGCTCCTAAAAAATCAACCTAAGGAGGGATCTTGCCCATGCCCCTTGCTGTTGGGGATCCTGCCCCGGAGTTTACCCTGCCGGATGCCGAGGGTAGGCCGATTAGCCTCAGCCAACTGCGGGGCCAGCGGGTGGTGCTCTACTTCTACCCACGGGACAACACTCCCGGCTGCACCAAAGAAGCCTGCGGCTTTCGGGACACCTATGCCGACTATCGAGCCCACGGGATTCAGATCCTGGGGGTGAGCCCCGACGATGCCCGCTCCCACCAAAAGTTTGCCCAGAAGCTGCAACTGCCCTTTCCGCTGTTGGTGGATGAGGGGGCTAAGGTGGCCACTGCCTACGGGGTCTACGGCCCGAAAAAGTTCATGGGCAAAGTCTACAACGGCGTCCACCGCACCACCTTCGTTATCGACCCGGCGGGGAAGATCGAGGCCGTTATCACTAAGGTCAAGGTGGAAACCCACGCGGCAGAACTGCTCAAGCAGCTAACTGGCTCCTAGCCTTTGGAGCTCAGCAGAGTTTTTGCTGGTGGATCCCGCCCCAAGCAAGGAAAGCGATTCCCCTTGGGCTAGACTGTGTCCCGGCGCACCCGCACCACCAAGTCAATCCACGACAGCTACCAGATCCTAGGCTTGGCTGGACAAGGACAGTATGGGCGAGTCTTCTGCGCCCGGCCCCACCAAGGAGGGAAGCTGGTGGCTCTCAAGGAGCTGCCGCTGGAGCGCTTTCCCACCCCTAACCTATTGCGGGAGCTGCGCTATCTGTTGACGTTAAACCACCCCAACATCACCCGCTGTTACGCCCTGGAACATGCCCGCGAGGGGCGCTATCTGGTGTTGGAGTACTGCGAGGGAGGTACCCTGCGGGAGCTGATCAACCAGGTGGAGCAGGGGCTGTGGCTGCCCGTCAAGCTGGTTTTGGGCTTTGTGGATCAGATCCTGGCCGGCCTAGACCATGCCCATGGGCAGGGAGTCATTCACTGCGATGTAAAGCCCGAGAACATTTTGCTCAAGCCCACGCCCCAGGGCTGGCAACTGAAGTTGACCGATTTTGGCATTGCCCGCCAGCCGCAGCCAGTTCCTCGGGAGAGCGCTGCTACCGGCTCACCGGCCTACATGGCTCCCGAGCGGTTCTACGGTCAGTTTAGCCCTGCCTCGGATCTCTATGCGGTGGGAATCATCCTGCTGGAGCTGTTGACGGGCCGGCGGCCCTTTTCCGGATCTCCCCCCCAGTTGATGCACGCCCACCTCAACCAGCGGTTTGTCTGTCCGGAGGGGATCCCGGCGCCTTTGCAGGAGGTGCTAGAGGTGGCTTTGCGCAAGCTGCCCCTGCGGCGGTTCCGCACAGCAGCGCAGATGCGTTCGGCCCTGGCGGCGGTTGCCCAGAAGTGGCAAGAGCCAGCTGCCTGTTGGGTTGGCCCGCGCCTGCTGCGCCAGTCCCCCCCCGGGGTTCAGGTTTGGGACCTGCCAGCCAACGGCGGCTTGCAGAAGTTTTATGTCTGTGAGGATCCCAGCGGCTGCCGTTCCCCCCTGCTGCTGCGAGTTACCCCCCAGAGCTTAGAGTGGCTGGAACTCCAGACCCTTGCCCTGGGGGCGCCGCCGCTGGCCTGTTTTCCCTTGGCCGAGCCCCTGCAGGAGGTGGTGTTCCTGGGGACTTTTCCAGAAGCCCTGGCTGTTTCCAAAAGTAGCCTTCTGCACCTCAGTCCCACCCGCATCCGCACCCTCCTGAGTTTTGAGGAGAGGTGGCAAGCCACCTGGCTAGAGGAGCGCCAGGAGCTCATCTGGGCCACTGCCAAGGAAATTGGGGCAGTGCAATGGCTGCCAACTGGGCCAACTGCAGCTCAACCTTTTCCCGAGTTCCACTGCTACTTCCGCTGGCCTTGGCAGGTGCCAACGGGATCCCTGCCCCGTTTACTGGCCCTCTCGGAGCAGCTGGTGCTGCTGGTAGGGCGGGGACGGCAATGGGTGGACATGAGCGTGTTGCCCTATCCAGGAGTTGGGCAGACGGGAGTGCAGCCGCTTTGCTATCGCCTGCCGCTAGATCCCCGAGGGGAGGTGCTCAGCTTGGGAGAACGGCTGCTATTCGCCCCTAGCGAGGGCGAGAGACAGGGCGGCTGCCCCCACCTTGGCGTAGTCCAGCTCAACCCGCTGCGCCTGCGCCGCTGGTTTTTAAAAGGGTGGCCTGTCCAGATGGCCAAGGCCCCTTGGGGCGTGCTGCTGCTGTGTCAGGAGGGGGAGGGGTTCTTGTCCCTCTGGCTGTACAGCAAGGGGGGGGATCCCTTGGCCCAGGTGGCCGTGCCCGCCGCCTCCAGAGTGTTGCAGGTGGGAAAAAAGGGACGGGTCTGGCTGCAGGTGCCCAAGGCCGGGGAGCTGCAGCGCTTTGAGCTATGGCAATTGGATTTCAACCAGTTGCCAGGGGAGGGCCATGCTGCCCGAGTAATTCCCTTGGACTAACTTGGCCCAGGGAAAGTCCTTAAAATCGTACTCTAACCTGGCCTCGGCGTGGCCAGCTGCCGCCCTTTGGGATTCCAGTGGATCTTTGCCCTGCTTTCTGGTAGTGGTTGCGGAGGAAGCTTTGCCATGAGTCAGCATTTGCCTGAACCCTCCCCCAGCGGGTTGCTGGAGCAGCTGCGGCGCAGGGAGGGAGGGTGGTTGGACTGGGCCAAGGCCTGCCAAAGCTTACAGCACCAGAAAATGACCCCCCAGGCCATCTTTGAGGCCACGGGGCTTGAGCCTGCCCAACAAAACCAGATGGTTGTTGCCGCCCAAGTCTACGAGGGAATGGCCAAGGCAGGCGCCAGCGCGGCCCTCTTGGAGCACTTTGCCCAGCGAGGTAGCGACATCCTCTACGAGCTGCGCATCCTCTCCCCCAAGGATCGCATCCGGGTAGCGGAGCTGGTGGTCAGCCGCAACCTAGGTGCCGGGGAGGCCCACGAGATTGCTCGGGCTGTGAAAAGCTATGCCCAACTGCAGCAGCTTCCGGAAGGGTTTACGGATCACCCCGGCGATGCGGTGGCCTATCAAGCCTGGAAGACTGCCCAGCAAAGCCGCGATCTGCAGGAGCGGACACGGGCCATTGGCCGGGCTCTCCAGTATGTCCACAGCGAAACCGCCCGCCGCCAGATCGAGCAGCTCCTGACGACGCTGGCTCTCGGCTCCCGGCGCAAGCTCTTGCCCAGGCTGTCGGTATTTCGCCCGGAAGAGGAGTTGCCTCGCTTGTTGCCCGTGGCCGGATCCCTGCCGCTAGCCACCGCCACTTGGGAAGGGATCCCTCCTGCTGCACCGCAGGGGCCTTTTGGCTGGGTCAGCAGTGCCGCTGGACAGACGTGGATAGCCTTGCCCGCTTGGCCAGCCCTTCAGAGGGCCGCTGATCCCGTGGCCCTGCAGGTGGAAAATCGACTCCTAGGCTCCCTCTTGGACCAGCCGGTGGCCGCTGAGGAGGAGCGGGATCCCGTCCTGCTAGTGGTCGATCGCGCCGTTCGCACCTGGGAAGGGAGAGCGGGGGTTTTTCTAGTGGATCGGGAGGGATGGCTCTCCCTGGAGTGGATCGACGAGGACTTGCCCCCCTCTCCCCTCTTGGGTCAAGTGCTAATGGCCATACGTCCGCCTCGCATCTTCGATGAGGAGGTGGCCCAAGATCCCTGGCAGCTAGAGGAGTAAGCAGCGGCTCTTTTCACGCGGCCGCTAAGAGGGGCCCTTCAAGGGCCGGTGTAAAGCCACAGGGGCAAGCCAGAAGTACTGACCTCAAAGTGCAACCGTTCCAGGGCCTCTGCGACGGGCAGGAAGCGGGCCCACCCCCTACGCCGGGGCAGCAGATCATAGAACTTGGCCTCTGGTGGCAGCCCTGCGAGTTCAGCCGCCCAGAGGCGAGCATCTTCTTCCGTTCCCAAGCGATCAACTACTCCCAAGTGCAGCGCTTGCTCGCCACTGAAAATGCGGCCATCGGCAAAGGTTTTGACCACGTTCACGCTCAACCGTCGCGCCGCTGCAACGGTGTGCACGAACTGGCTGTAGGTGATGTCGATCAGCTCCTGGAGGATGTTGCGCTCTTCGGGAGTCAGCTCGCGATCGAAGGAGAGGATATCTTTGTAGGGGCCGGACTTAATTACCTTAAAGGAGATCCCAATTTTGTCTAGCAGCTTTTCAAGGTTGTTGCCGCGAATGATGACACCAATGCTGCCAGTGATGGTGCCAGGGTTGCTGACAATTTTTTCCGCTCCCATGGCAATGTAAACTCCCCCCGAGGCTGCGATGTTGCCAAAGCTAGCCACAATGGGGATACCTTTTCGATCCCGCAGGCGCACAAGGGCGCTGTAGATTTCCTGCGAGTCCGCCACCGTCCCGCCAGGACTGTCGATGCGCAGCACCAGGGCAGGGATCTGTTTTTCTTCCACCTCTTTCAAGGCTTTGAGAACCCGCTCCCGGGTTTTGCTATCGATAACTCCCGCCACCTCAATGCGGCCAATTTGCCGACGTAAACCACCCGAGAACCATTGCTTCAGCATAGTAAAGAACGGCACAAAAATAAGCCCATATCTCCTATCATGGAAGGTGCTTGGTGGCTGGGTCAACCAACTGGATTAGACATTGCCATACACCGGGATCGCTGCCCCTCTGAGATCGCGGGCTGCTTCCGAGACCAAAAAGGCAATCACCTGCCCAATCGACTCCGGCTTCACCCACAGCTCTGCCTGCTCAGATCCCATGGCGGCGCGATTGGCGGGGGTGTCAATAATGCTGGGCAGGATGACGTTGGCGGTGATGTCGGTGCCTCTGGTCTCGGCGGCAATGGTGCGGGTGAGGGCCACTACCCCGGCTTTGGAGGCACAGTAGGCCGCCAGCTGAGATCCCGGTTCTACTGCCCCTCGGGAGGCTATCGTTACGATTCGTCCATAACCCTGTTGCCACATCTTGCGCAGGCTGTGCTTGCAGGCCAAAAAAGTGGTGGTGAGATTGAGGTCGAAGTCGCGCCGCCAAGCTTCTAGGCTGTACTCGTGGGTGGGGCCCATGGCAAAGCCACCCACCAGGTGCACCAAGCCATCGACGCGGGGCAGATCGTCAATGAGCCGGGCCACAGCCGCTTCGTTCAGCAAGTCCACCTGCACAAAGCGCACCCGATCCAGACTATTGGCTGGCAGGCGCTGCCGCAAAGCAGCCAGCTCCTCTTCTTGGCGGTAGGTCAAGGTCAACGCTGCCCCTGTGTCCAGGAGCACAGGGGTTACTCCCAGCCCCAGCCCACCGGTACCTCCAGTAACAAGGATCTGTTTGCCCTGGTTGTTGAGCATAGGTTGTTCTGGGTGAGAACTCCCTCTCACCCTACCGCGGTTTTCCCTTGCCGGAAACGGCAGCCATCCTAGGCATCTGCTCCAGCAGTAGATTGCTCAGGGCCAGCCAATCGCCCAGATCCAGCTCTTCGGCGCGCGCCGTGGGGCTGAGGCGGAGTTGGGCCAGAGCGGCGGCCACGGTCTCGCGATCCACGAGCCCTCTTAGAGCGTTGACAAGTTGCTTGCGGCGGGCAGAGAAGCCCTGGCAAACCAGTTGGGAGAACCAGCGGGGATCGCGGGCGGGGGTGGGGGCAGGGCGGGGAGTGAGGCGAACCACTGCTGACTCCACTTGGGGAGGAGGCTGGAAGGCGCTGGGGGGCACGCGACAGATGAGCTCGCACTCAGCTAGGTAACGCACCCGCACACTCAAAGCGCTGTAGGCTTTGCTGCCAGGGCCGGCCTGCAGGCGCTCAGCCAGCTCTTTTTGCACCATCAAGACGATGCGCTCAAACTGCCTCACCGGCTGGGCTGGGGATCCCAGAACTTTCTCCAAAATGGGGCCAGTGAGGTTGTAGGGGATGTTGGCCACCAGCAGGCGGGGCTGAGGCGGGAGCGGCAGGCGCAGAAAATCTCCCTCCAATAGCTGAAAGCGGGACTCGTTGGCAAAGCGCTTGCGCAGCAACTGGCACAGATCCCGATCGATCTCCACTGCCACCACTTGGGCGCCTTGGGCCAACAGCCGCCGTGTTAACTGCCCCGTACCTGGGCCAATCTCCAGCACCCAGGGGGGATCCCTGCCCTCTTGGGGTGGTGGCAACTGGGCGGCCTCCACAATTGCTGCGTGGACAGCAGGATCTTTGAGCCAATGCTGGCCAAAGCGCTTGCGGGGATAGGGCATGGGTGGGCTGTCGGCTGGAGAATCAGGGTGAGACCGGCGTCTTCTCTTGGGGCAGATTGGGATCCCTCCCTGGGAGAGGCTGGCGGTAGAGCGGCACGGTAAAGGTAACGGTGGAGCCCAATCCCTCTCCCAAGCTGTAGAAATGGATCTCCCCCCCCATTGCCTGCACCAGGCGTTGGCTGATGGCCAAGCCTAGGCCGGTGCCCCCGTACTGGCGAGTGGTGGAGCCATCTACCTGGGTGAAGGCCTGGAACAGCTTTTGCTGCTTTTCCAACGACACGCCGATCCCGGTGTCGATAACGCGAATGCGGGCCATCCCTGGCTCGCCAGGCAGGAGGTCTGCTCGCACCGTTACCGAACCCTTGGGGGTAAACTTGATGGCATTGCCCACTAGGTTAAGCATCACCTGCAGCAGGCGTTGGTAGTCGCCATAGAGCAAAATGGGCTCCGCCCTGGGGGGCAGGTGAAAGCTGAGCTGCAATCCCTTTTGACTGGCCTGCAAACTGGTTTTGGCCTCCACATCCTTGAAGAGGTCTTGCAGGTCGCAGGGCTGGAACTGCAACTCCAGTTTGCCGGCTTCAATTTTGGCAATATCCAGCACGTCGTTGATTAAGGACAATAGGTGCAGGGCAGAGCGGTAGGCTTCCTGCAAAAAGTCCAGCTCCTCTTCCCGGCTTTCGGCCATTCCATCCAGTACCAGCCTAATGAAGCCGATGATGCTGTTTAAAGGGGTGCGCAGCTCGTGGGAGGTGTTGGCCAGAAATTGGCTTTTGAGTTGGTTGGCCGATTCTGCTTGGGCGCGGGCCAGCTCTAGCTCTTTGTTTTTCTGAAGCAAGGTTTGGTTAGCCAGTTGCAGACGGGTGGCCAGTTGGCGACTTTGTTCGAGCAACCTGGCGTGGGCAATGGCAGTACCCAAGTAGGTGGCAATAATCTGCAGCAGCTGGAAGTGGCCGGTCTGCCAGGCAGGAGCTGTCTTGGGGGGCAGCACTTCTAGCCAAAGCAAGCTGTTGGGATAGCTGCGGTAGGACATGGCCACGGCTAGGTGGCGTTCTGTTACCACTGGCTCTTCCTGTCTAAGGGCCTGGAGCAAATGGGGGTGATCTCCTAGCCGCAGCGTCTGGTCGAGCAGCGAGGGAGTTTCCGGATAGCGGCGGTACTCGGCGTTAACCGTCAGGAAATCCTGTCCCACCTCGTAGAGGGCAAGTAGACACCGATCCACCCCAAACAACTGCCCCAACTGTTCTACCGTCTGCTGGCACAGCTCGCGGATACCTGCCGAGTGGCCAATGCTGCGCAGAAGCTGAGCTGTAACCGCCTGGAGCGGCTCACCGTCACTGAAGGAATAGGGCGACCTAGGAGTCTTGCTTGTCCCTCCAGCCAAGTTGAAGGGCGTTGCCCCCAGCACCCTGCCCACCACCGCAACAGCTACCACCTCCCCCTCTGTATCCCGCACGGGGTTGAGGCAAAGGTGCAAATGCAGCTTGTAGCGAGGCGAGAGGACTTGGCATTCGTGCTGCAGGGGCTCCCCTGCCGCAAACACCTGGCTGAGCTTGGCTTGGTACTCCTCCCCGTTCACCAACTCCCATCCCTGCTGTCCGGCCACAATCTGCTGCGGGTAGATGCCGTAGCTCTCAGCGCCTTCCCAGTAAAAGCTTTGAAAGCGCTGCTGGCGATCCTGCGTGTAGAGGATGAGATCCGGTCGAAGCACACCCACCTGAAAAACCAAGCTCTTGGGATCCAGAACTTAGGTTTTTGCAGAGGAAGCTGAGGTAGTGGGGTTGGAGTCTCTGTCGGCAAGGCGGGCAAAGAGCATTCGCCCTGCCGAGGTCTGGATGGAGCCAGTAACCACGACCGAGCGAGTTTTGCCTACGGCCCGCTGTCCCTCTTCCACCACCACCATCGTGCCATCTTCCAGATAGCCTACCCCCTGGCCTGGCTCCTTGCCCTCACGAGTAATCTTGATGTCGAAGCTATCGCCAGCGATGTAGATAGGCCGCAAAGCCTCGGCCAGCTCGTTGACATTCAGCACCTTGATCCCTTGCAGCAGAGCTACCTTCTTTAGGTTGTAATCAGTAGTTACCAGCGTCCCGCCCACACTTTGGGCAAGGCGCACCAGCTTCTCGTCGACGGTGTTTAGGTCAGGGTAGTTGGCTTCGTGGATAACAAAGCAGTTGGGGTTGGCCTGGCGAAGGGCCTGCAGCGTATCCAGCCCCCTCCGACCCCGCTCCCGTTTTTGGGGATCGGCCTTGTCAGCGATGGCCTGTAGCTCGGCAATCACAAAGCGGGGAACCACTAGGGTCCCCTCCAGAAAGCCCTTCTCAATCAACTGAGCCACGCGTCCGTCAATGATGGAGCTGGTATCCAAAACCTTAGGGCTGGCTGCCACCACACTCCCTTCTGCTGCCGCCTGTAGGGCATAGTTAGGGTTGAATAGGCGCAATAGCGCCGGGCCGTGGGTATCGGCCAAGCTCACTCCCAAGTAGGCAAAGGAGAGGCTAAAGAAGACAGAGGCCAGGGGTTCCAGAAAATTGTTCAGCTCCTGGGGCAGGGGCAGTAAATAGACAGGAGCCATAGCCAAGTTGGCAATCACCAGCCCAATGACCAATCCTACCGAGCGGCTAATCAGCACATCCGGTGGCAGCGAGCGCACGTTGGCCTCGAAGCGGCGGTAGCCCCAGCGCACCAGGGATCCCAGCGCCAAACCTGCCAAGGCCCCAAAGCCGCCAGTAACCACGCGCGCCCCTTCGACGTTGGCTCCTTCAAGAGCGGCAGGGGGGAGCAGATCTAGGCCGTAGAACCCAAGGCCCGAGCCCGCTAAGATGAAGATTGCAATGAGTAAAACGTCCAACATGGCGCGGAAAGTGCCCCTGCTGGGAATGGCAAGCTGTCAGCAAGGGGCAAACCTGCCCCCTATTCTAGTCTCCGAGCTGAAGGCGGATCTCCTCCCCAAACTCTAGAAAAAGGAGGCTATGCTGAAAAAGGGCGATCCCTGGCCGGCTTAAGTGCTAGTCAAGCTTAACGCCACCAATCAAGGTCTGAGCAAGCTAGAAGGAACCATGGCCCAAACCCTAGAACTAACTGCCGAAAATGTGGAAAAAGTCCTCAACGAGCTGCGCCCCTATCTGCAAGCTGATGGCGGCAATGTAGAGCTGGTGGAGATCGATGGCCCAGTGGTGAAGCTGCGCCTGCAGGGGGCCTGTGGCGCCTGCCCCAGTTCTACCCTAACCCTGAAGATGGGCATTGAGCGCAAGTTGCGGGAGAGGATCCCCGACATCCTAGAAGTGGAGCAGGTGTTCTGAGGATCCCTGCCCCGAGGACTTTGGGCTGAATTCCCCTCTCTTGCGAGGGTAGCTGTCTCCTCTGTTGTTGCCAGCACATGCCGATTCTTCTCTCCATCGCCATCCTAGCCCTCCTCATTCTGGTGCACGAGGCGGGCCACTTCGCAGCAGCCAAACTGCAAGGGATCCACGTCAACCGCTTTTCGCTGGGGTTTGGCCCCGTGCTGTGGCGCTACCAGGGCAAGGAAACAGAGTATGCCATTCGCGCCCTGCCCTTGGGAGGCTACGTAGGGTTTCCTGACGATGACGAGCGCTCCCCCTACCCCCCCGATGACCCGAATCTCTTGAAAAACCGCCCCCTTGCGGATCGCCTGGTGGTGATGAGTGCCGGAGTGCTGGCCAACTTGGCCTTTGCCTACCTGGTGCTGGTGCTGATGTTTGCTCTGCTGGGGATCCCCTCGGTTACCCGCATCCAGCCCGGCATTCTCATTGCTCAGGTAATGCCAGGTAGCCCGGCAGAGCGGGCGGGCCTGCAGGCAGAAGATGTGGTGCTGCGGGCAGCTGACCACGACTACAGCGACCTTGCCGATGCCGCCTCGGCCTTGGCGGCCCTCAACGATTTTCAGACGCTCATCCGCAGTAGCGAAAACCAACCCGTTCCCCTGCAGGTGCGACGAAGGGAAAAAGAAGCGCTGCTGGAGATTACCGTAATCCCGGAGCGGCAAGGGGAGAAAGTAGCCATCGGGGTTAGCCTAGCGCCCAATCAGGAGGTGAACCTGCGCCCCGCCCAAAACCTGGGGGAGCTCCTGACGGAAGCTGGAAACGCCTACCAGCGCTTGGTGACGATGAATCTCACTGGCCTGCAGGAGCTGCTGCGGAACTTCCAAAACACCGCTACTCAGATATCCGGGCCGGTGGGGATCGTCAAGATTGGCGCAGACCTAGCGCGGGATGACGTTGCCAGCTTGTTGAATTTCACTGCCTTGATTAGCATCAACTTGGCCGTCCTTAACCTGTTGCCCCTCCCTGGCTTGGATGGAGGCCACATTGCCTTTTTGATCTTGGAAGCCATCCGTGGCAAGCGGCTGCCCAAGGAGGTCGAAGAGCGGGTGATGCAGACAGGCTTGGCGCTTCTCCTAGGGCTGGGAGTGTTCCTAATCTTCAAAGATACTCTTGCCATTGTCACCGGGTCGGGCTAGTTGCCAATGACCAGCAAGCGGGCTTTGCGCCAAAGAGCCTTGGAGATTTTGCTGCGCCTGAAGCGCCATTACCCCAACTCCAAGTGTACTCTCCACTACCAGACGCCGCTGCAACTGCTGGTGGCGACGATTTTGTCAGCCCAGTGCACTGACGAGCGGGTTAACCAGGTAACCCCAGAGCTGTTTCGCCGCTTCCCCGATGCCCAGGCTCTGGCCACAGCCCCGCGGGAGGAGATTGAGGCTCTAATTCGGCCCACCGGCTTCTACCGCAACAAGGCCAAACACATCCAAGAGGCCTGCCGCAAGATCTTGACAGACTTTGGCGGCCAGGTGCCGCGCACCATGCCGGAGTTGCTCACCCTGCCGGGAGTGGCCCGCAAGACGGCCAACGTGGTACTAGCCCATGCCTTTGGCATTAACGCTGGCGTAACGGTCGATACCCACGTCAAGCGCCTCAGCCGCCGCCTTGGCCTTACCGAGCACGAGGACCCCGTGCGCATTGAGCGGGATCTCATGCAGCTGCTGCCGCAGGTGGATTGGGAGAATTGGTCCCTTCGCCTTATCGAGCATGGCCGAGCCATCTGCACCGCCCGCCAGCCTCTCTGCCAGCAGTGCTTCCTAGCTGATCTCTGCCCCACTGCCTCCCTTCTAAAGCCGGAGGCAGCTGCCAATTGAAATCCGCAGGAGCTGGCCCTCTCTCCGGAGGGAGTCCTCAAGCCCCTGCTTTTTACCTCGGCATGAGCGCGGTCACGCTACCCCAGCATCACCTTGGGAGAGAGCAACAGCGTCAGGGATCCCTGGCCACAATCAATGCGCCCTTGAGCAAAGCGCACGCGAGCCAGGCCTGCTTTCTTGAGGGTAATGGCCTCGGGATGGGCTGGCTGTAGCCCAATGGCTGCCTGTACCCAGAGGCTCAGATCCGGCTGGTGGCCAACTACCGCCAGCGAGGTGAAGGGATCCCGCTCTGTCTGCCAGCGCACCAAGTCGGCAAAGCTGCCGCCGGGGGCCAGCGGCTCAAACACTTCCAGGGCTTCGGCCAAGTTCTCGTCCAAGAAGATCTCTGCCGTCTGCCGCGCTCTGACCAGAGGACTGGTGAGCAGGAAATCCCACTTCCAGCCCATGCTCCTGAGCTGGCGGGCAATTTTGCGACAGCGCTGGCGGCCTTTATCGGTTAGGGCGCGCAGGCTATCCTCCTTCCCTGGTTGGGGCTCTTCGGCTATGCCGTGGCGAACAAAATCCACGGTCACTGCCCTGCCTGTTACCTGACTGTTGTCGTCTGGTTCAAGCTCAAACACCATCGGCACCCGGCAACCTTTCACGTTCCTCCTAGGATACCTTGCCCTGCTCGGGAAAAGCCCAGTGGCGACCCTAGTTGTGATACAATAACTAAGATACTAGATGATGTTTTAGGAGTTCCCCAGGCATGTCTGCGGCAATAGATATTGCTGATGCTACCTTTGAAGCCGAGGTGCTGCGCAGTGAGATTCCAGTTTTGGTTGATTTTTGGGCACCCTGGTGCGGCCCATGCCGGCTGGTAGCTCCTGTGGTGCAGGAGATAGCAGAGCAGTATGCTGGTAAAATCAAGGTTGTAAAAATCAATACCGACGAAAATCCCCAAACTGCCAGTCAGTACGGCGTTCGGAGTATTCCTACCCTGATTCTCTTCAAAGGTGGCCAAAAGGTAGATGTGGTGGTTGGCGCCGTTCCCAAGGCAACGCTGACCACGATTTTGGAAAAGCACCTTGGAGCCTCTGCCGAGGGCTGAGGTTTTGGCCAAGACCAGGGATCTTGCCGGCTCTCCACCAGAAGGCAAGTACTCCAGCCGGGGGAGCCTATTGCAGTAAAAGTGGGTAAAAGAAGTAGACAGAGGATTCTGGATCCCAGCTTGACGGATTCTCTTTCCTTGCTGCTGCAAGAGATTTTTTCCAGTGCGGAAGCTCGTCTCAAGCAGTTACACCACCCCAACCGAACAGCTTGGTTGCGGATCTTGCGGTCGCTGCAGCGGATGGGATCCCTGAAGCTCAGCCGTCTGGACGCCAAGATCCTGGCAGCTACGCTTGAGGATCTGGAGCAGGGTTTTGCCACCTTCCAAAACTACACCCATCGGCGCAAGGTAACAGTCTTTGGCTCGGCGCGTCTAGGGGAGGACAGCCCCGAGTACCAGCAGGCGCAGCTATTTGCCCACCGCATTAGTCAGCTAGGCTTCATGGTGCTGACAGGGGGTGGCGGCGGCATCATGGAAGCCGGTAACCGGGGGGCGGGGCAAGAAAACTCGTTTGGGCTGAATATTCAGCTGCCCTTTGAGCAGGTAGCCAACCCTTTCATTGCCGCCAGCGACCGGGTCATTAACTTTAAGTACTTCTTTTCTCGCAAACTTTTCTTTGTCAAGGAAACAGATGCCCTAGTGCTGTTTCCTGGCGGCTTTGGCACCCAGGATGAGGCTTTTGAGTGTCTGACCCTGATGCAGACCGGGAAGACCAAGCTGATGCCGCTGGTGCTGGTGGACAGGCAAGGCGGCTGCTACTGGAAAGAATGGGATGAATATGTGCGAGAGCACCTGCTCAGCCGCGGCTTAATCAGCCCCGAGGATCTCCACCTTTACTCCCTAACTGACGATGTCGGGGAGGCCTGTCAGCAGATTGTCGATTTCTATCGCATCTTTCACAGCAATCGCTACGTGCGGGAGCTTTTGGTTTTGCGCTTAAACACCAAGCTTTCACCGGAAGCCCTAGAAATTTTAAACCAAGAGTTTGCTGACATTCTCGAGTCGGGCCGGATTGAGCAAACAGAGGCTCTGCCCGAGGAAGCTGAGGAAGACATTGCCCATCTGCCGCGGCTAGTCATGCGCTTTAACCAGCGCAGCTTTGGGCGGCTGTGGCAAATGGTGCGCCGAATCAACAAGCTCCCTCCCGAAAGGTCAGAGCCTTTGATGCACCCTGAACAAAAGTAGCATCAATCCCAATGGGCCGGTTGTTTGTCAAAATCTGCGGCATCACGCGGCAGGATCAGGCCGAAGCCATTGCGGCGCTGGGGGTAAGCGCCCTAGGGTTTGTGGCCGTGCCCAACACGCCGCGCTATTTGCCTCTTTCGGCAGCGCGCTGGGTGGGATCCCTGCCCCGCCATGTGGAAAAGGTAGGGGTTTTTCTGGATCAGGATCCCGGCACCATCGCCACCTGGGTGGAAACGGCTGGCCTCACGGCTGTTCAGCTTCACGGCCAGGAATCTCCAGAGATGTGTCGGCAACTGGGAGAGTGGCTCCCCGGCATCCGCCGCATCAAGGCCCTGCGCATCCGGTGCCCAGCAGACCTGGAGGTGGCCGACCTCTACCGCGACTGTGTAGAGACCTTACTGCTGGATGCCTATCACCCCCAACGGGCAGGTGGCACTGGGCAAACGCTCAACTGGTCGGAACTGGCCTCCTGCTCTCTGCCCTTGCCCTGGCTCCTGGCCGGTGGCCTCAACCCAGACAATGTTCTGCAAGCGCTCAGCCACCTTCAGCCTGCCGGCATCGATCTCTCCAGCGGTGTCGAACGCCAGCCGGGCGACAAAGACCTAGACAAAGTCCGGCGTCTGCTGCAGCAGTTAGCATCCCAAGGTTGGGCGATCGCCCCTGGCCAGTCTCAACCCCCTGCAAGCCAGGAGGGCTCGCGCCCGATCCCTACTGCAGGGATCGAAGGTTCAGCCCTGGCTCAAACCTCACCTCTTTCACCTCTCCAAACCGTCCCATCAGTCCCAGAGGGCGATCGTTGAAGGTCACCAGCACCCCGCCCGCATTGCCAGTGCGCAGCACAATCGATCGCTCGGCTTCCCAGTTCAGCTCCGCCCCCGGCTGTAGGGTAGCCTCAAAAACAGTTTTTCCGTCGGCAATAACCCGCAGCCAAGAAGGATGTTCCACCACGCGAATATCAAGGCGCACTGGCTTGCGCTGCTGGGCTTCCAAGACGTCGGGGAAAACCCCCTCGATGCGCGTCCATTGCTCTAGGGTAGGAAACATCTGGCGAAGGGTCGGCTCGGGGTCTGACTTGCGCTCCAAGGAGTTGGCCGCCGGCGGCTGTAGCTGGGATCCCTCACCGCCCGAACGGCTAGCCAGCCACTGCCCAAAGGGATTGCCCCTGCTCTCCAAAAAAGCCGACAGCCCTCCCACCGCCAGCACGACCAGCCCCACATAGGCAGCCCAGAGGTGGAAGGGTCGCAAAGCAAAGGCGGGCTGTTCGCCAACAGCAGTTCGCGGAGGTGAGGCAGAGGGCATTTTGGCCGATAGCAGCGGCAACGCTTGCCGAGATAGCCTTTCGCCATCCAGCCCTAGGTAGTTGGCGTAGCGTTTGATGAAGCCTTGCACGTAGACTGGCTCCGGCAAGCGGCTTAAGTCGGCTTCCTCCAGGGCCTGCAGGTATTGGGAGCGGATGAAGGTATCGTTAGCTACCTCTGTCAACGTCAGCCCCCGTGCCTCCCGTGTTTGCCGCAACAGGGATCCCAGAGCTTCTAGAGAGTGTGCTGGTTCCTGCATCGTCGCTTACCTGTGAACGCACACTCAGGTAACATCCTCCCCCCAATTCACGGGAGATACCTAACACGCATATGGTAACGTACCCCAAGACGGGATCCTTGCAGATCGCGCTCCCCTACTCTCTGAGCGCTTGGCCATTGCCGGCAAACGAGGCCAGCAAAGCCTGAACCTCCTGGGGCTCCAACCGGCGAAACTGACCTGGCTTGAGGTTGCCAAGGCGCAGCGGGCCAATCGCCTCCCGGTGTAAGCTGAGCACAGGATGACCCAGCTGCTCGGCCACCCGCCGAATTTGCCGCTTGCGGCCTTCAAACAAGACCACCCTCAGCCACGAGGAGTTGGAGTTTTTTCTAAAGGGGGGCGGATCACAAAACTCCACCACTGCCGGCAGAGTAGTAGACCCATCCAAATCGACGCCCTCCCGCCACCGTTGTAGGGTGGCCTGGCTAGGGCGCCCCTGCACCTGCACCCAATAGGTCTTGGGCAGATGATAGCGCGGGTGGGTCAGCTTCAGGGTCAGGTCGCCGTCGTTGGTGAGCAGCAAAGCGCCACTGCTGTCAGCGTCCAGCCGGCCCACTGGATAGAGACGGATCTGCTGGTTCCAGGGTGGCGGAAGCAGATCCAGGACGGTCTTGCGCCCCCAGGGATCCTTGCAGGTAGACAAGACCCCCCGGGGCTTATGCAGGAGCAAAACGTAGCGGGCCAGATCCCCGCAGGAGATTGCCTGCCCATCCACTTCGATGCAATCCCGTTCCGGATCGGCTTTAAAGCCCAGCTCGGTGACCACCTTCCCATTGACCCGAATGCGCCCAGCCAGGATCCAGGCTTCCACCTGGCGGCGGGAAGCTAGCCCTTGCCGAGCCAAAAGCTTCTGGAGCCGCTGGGGTGCTGCCATAGGCACTGGGTAGCAAAGGAAGCAGAACCTTACCTCCTAGGAGGAGGCGGGTGTGGTGCCGGCTCTGGGCAGATAACTAGAGGAAGAGCTGTAGGACACCTTAAGCCTAACAAATCCTAGAACTTTGCGGTTGCTAACCTCTCAAAAGGCAACCGATGAGCTATCGCCCTGCTGGACTGCAAGGTTCACCAACCGGTTGCGGCCTCTTAGGCAGCAGGACGGGTCTCCTCTTACCTCCTGCAACCCGCGATGGTTAAGGGCTGAAATGGTGCAGCTACTGGCCGCCCAACTCCTCGGCCTCGCCACCATCCCCCTCTTCAACCGTTTCCTGGTCTTTGGAGGAGGATCCCTGCTGTCGAGCCTCGGCTTCCCGTTTCAGTTGGTTGAGTAGGGCCAAGACTCGGGACCCCCGTTCCAAGGAGCGATCTTGTAAAAACACCACCGTCGGCACTCGTCGCAGGCCCAGCCGCTGGCCAATCTCCCGCCGCACGAAGGGAGTGGCGGCGGCCAAACCCTCCATTGTTTGCCGCTGGGCTGCTTCGTCGCCATAGATGCTGACGAAGATGCGGGCGTTTTGCAGGTCGCTGGAAACCTCTACGTCCACAATGCTGACCATGCCCGCCCCCACGCGGGCATCCTTGATCTCCGAGAGCAGGATTTGGCTAACCTCCCGCTTGATCTGCTCGGCTACCCGGGCTACCCGTCGCTCTGTTGCCATTTTTCGATCCTCAGGTTCCTATCCTCTGCAAACTTCGGCCCTTGGGGAGTGCTGACTTCTCTGCGCCATGTTCTCAGAACAGTAGCAGATGCTACGCGCCTCTTCTCCTTCCCCCTCTATTTTGGGTCAATGTCCACCCTCTCCTGAGTAGGAATACCTAAAGCCAGCGATGGATGGAGACAAGGTGATCAAAACCCCAGAGGCGCTGCGGCGCTCCGTGGAGCAGTTCATGCTCGATGTAACGGAGCCGCTCGATCCGCTACTTGCCCTCAAGCTAACTCAGGTGGTGGTGATGCTGGGAGATACAGCTTACGCCATGGGCTACAGCGATGGCCAGCGAAGTCTCTGCCCTGGCCGTCTTTTGGGAGATAGACACTGCCGGCAGCCTGAGGGGAATTGAAGAGAGGAAGGAAAAGCAGCCAAGATGGGATCCAGTTGCTTGGCCTCCTATGACTTCCCTAGTTCTCCTCTGGCATCGCCGCGATCTGCGCCTAGGAGACAACACAGCCCTCCATGGGGCAGCCCAGCGCAGCCCCCAGGTAGTGCCGGTTTTCGTTTTCGACCCCCAACTCCTGCAGCGGGCAGACATGGCCCCAGCCCGGGTGGCGTTTCTGCTCCAGGCGTTGCAGGAGCTGCAGGAGCGCTACGCCCAGATGGGGATCCCACTCCTGTGGCGGCGGGGAGATCCAGCCGTGGAGCTGCGGCAGTTGGCCGCCGAGCTGGGAGCGCAGGCCGTGTTTTGGAACGAGGATCTGGATCCCTGGGCTCGGCAGCAGGAGAGTCGGGTGCGGGCCAGCTTGGCGGAAGCTGGGATCCCGTCTTTTTCTTACCAAGATATGCTGCTGCACGGGCCAGGGGAAGTGTTGACCCAGGCGGGGGAGCCCTACTCGGTTTTTACCCCTTTCTGGCGCCGCTGGTCTAGCTTGCCCAAGCCGGATCCCTTCCCCATCCCAAAGAGTCTGCAGTCGGTGTCAAGCCTGAAAGCCCAACCTCTGCCCAGCTTGGCGGATCTGGGCTTTGTCTGCAGTCAGCGGATCCCGGCCGCGGGTGAGAGTGTGGCTCAGAGGCTTCTAGAGGATTTCTGCCAGGGCCTGCGCATTTTCGAGTACGAGCGAGCCCGCGACTTCCCCGCCGAGCAGGGCACCTCCCTCCTCAGTCCCCACCTCTGCTGGGGAACCATCGGCATTCGGCGGGTGTGGCAGGCCACCTGTGAAGTGGAAGCGGAGGCCCGCAGCGAAGAGGCCGAGAGCAGCCTGCGCACGTGGCGGCAGGAGCTGTGCTGGCGCGAGTTTTACAAGCATGTCTTGGCCCACTGGCCCCATGTGGAAAGCGGAGCCTACCGACGAGCCTTTGATGCGCTGGAATGGGACAACCGCCAGGACTGGTTTCAGGCCTGGTGCGCCGGGCAGACAGGCTACCCCATTGTGGATGCGGCCATGCGCCAGCTCAACGAAACTGGCTGGATGCACAACCGCTGCCGCATGATCGTGGCCAGCTTTTTAACCAAGGATCTCCTCATCGACTGGCGCTGGGGGGAGCGCTACTTCATGCAAAAGCTTGTAGACGGGGATCTGGCTGCCAACAACGGCGGCTGGCAGTGGAGCGCCGGTGTGGGCACGGATCCCAGGCCCCTGCGCATCTTCAACCCAGCCACTCAGGCGGCCCGCTACGACCCGGAGGGGGAGTATATCCGCCGCTACCTGCCGGAGCTAGCGGGGCTGGATACCCCAGCTTTGCTGTGGGTGGGGAATGACCCCAAGGGATCCTGGGCTCTGCAGGAGCGGCGGCGCTGCGGCTACCCGGATCCCCTCGTGGATCACAAGGTGCAGCAGCAGGAGTTCAAGCGGCGCTACCAGGCAGTGCAGCACGGCCACTCTAAGCCCGCTCAAGGCAGTCTTTCTCCTCCTTTCTGACAAGACGTGGCAAGGACTCCTCGTCACTCCCAGAAGCGCTCCGCGCCGCCAGCAGGCTTGCGACAGCGTTGCGTAGCAATAAGAAAGGGGATCCGAGGGATCCCCGCCAATCCCCACTTGCTTGAGACTACCGCCTTAGCTCGCTGGGGATGCGCTCCCCGAAGAGCACGAAGTAGAGAATCCGATAAATGTCCGTGTTCAGGATCCCGGTGGTCGGCACCAACTCTCGAGCGTTCAAGCCCGCAGCGCGAGCAATGACTCCACTGCCCACATCGTCCTTGCTGGCCCAGGAGATGCCAAAGGGAAAACGCTTGCCATTTTTGTCCGGAGCGGAGAGGAAGGGCTTTGTGCCAGTGCCGTCCACCCCGTCAAGGGGAGCGCCGCTTTCGTCAGTGGGCGGCAGAGGATTATCGGCAGACTCGACATCCACCAACTGCATGCCACCGGCATTGCTGTCGCTGGTGGTGATCATGAAGGTCTTGGGATTCTTCTCGATAAAGTTGAGAATCACCCCGATGGCATCGTCGGCCCGCTTCATGGCCTCCAGGCAGCCAGAGGCATTGAGGTTGTTGCACATGTTATCAGTGCCCTCTTCTTCGATGACAGCCAAGAAGCCCTTGGGATTGCAGGAGATCCGCTCCAGGGCAAATTCGGTCATCTCGGCAATGGTGGGGGCGCTGGCGATGTAGTTGGGCAAGTTTTCTTTCCGCAACTCTTCTTCAGGCTTGTCGTAGAAGGTGTCCTCGACGTTGAACACCCCCAAAACCTTGGAGACATCTGCCGGCAGCTTGAGCAGCTCGTCGCGGGTGTAGACAACGGCGTACCCCTTTTTCTTGGCCTCCTCAATCAGGTTGCGGCCATCCTTGCGCTTCCCTTTGCCAAAGCGGCCCTGGACACCTTCCGGCAGCAGCCATTCCTCGCCACCCCCCAGGATGATGTCTACCCCTGACTCCACCACCTGCAGGGCAATCTCCTCATAGTCGCTGCGCTTGGCAACTTCGGCAACGAAGGCAGCCGTCCCCGGCTCAATGATGGATCCCGTTTGCACCAGAGCCGTACCCAAGCCTGCCGCCACAGCCTCTTCCATGATCGTGTTCAGGGTGCCGTTGGCAGAGGGGTACTCTTTGCCGTTCGGATCCAACCCAAAGCTCTTGGCGTGGACACGGGTTCCCGTGGCATGGGTCACCGCTCCGGCGTTGGAAGTTCCCCCAAGCTGGTCGAGATGGTGCCCGCGATAGGGGGCAATCACGGGGAGACGATCCCAGTTCAGAAAGCCATCGGGGCCGTAGTAGAGAATGCGCGTGATGTCCCAGTGGGAAGCTGAGGTTCCATCTGGGTGAAAGAAGATTGCACCGTTGCCGGTTGGCTTAGGCGCCGCTTGAGCCACACTAGAGGAAAAAACTGACGAGGACAGCAGACACAAGGTTGCAGCCAAAGCCGCCCTCAGAGAATAGCTACGCATAGCTAACACGCCCTTGCTCGTTCAAAGCTGAACGTCAAGGAAAGTAACACAGCCTTGAACAGTTAGCAAGAGCGCGCGCAAATGCTCCTGCAGAACTTACCTGCAGCGACAATCCGCCTCTCAGGTCTACTACTTGGCCGGGGCAGGTTGCGAGGTCTATACCTAGAGTTAACTATCTCTTAACTGCCTCATAACGTCAAGGCTTCTCGTAGAGCTTTATAGCCGTCTTCCAGTCAAGCTGTTCTTTTGGGAGCAGGCGTCGAACTCTTGGCCTGCCAGGACCGCCTAAGCTGTCTAAGGTGGTGTTGCCAACGCTGCAGTTCCCCGGCTTCCAGCGGGATCCCGCCAAAGCGTACTTCCAGGTAGCGCTGCAGGAACCGGATGGCCAGTTCAACCTGAGGCAAGTCGGCCTGGCGCAAGTGTTCTAGGCAAGCTTCTGGCCCTAGGTGGGCGGGGATCCCCACCGCCGTCGCCAGATCCCGCAGTTGCAGATAAAGCCTTGAGATGACCTGGCGGCGCCGCTGGGACTTGGGCAGGGCTGCCGGCAGCCAGCGCATCCCGGCAAAGGCCAGACTCGGCAGCAGGATCCCAGCTATCCAGGTGGGCCAAGGGGGGGATGGCTGCCACAGGGATCCCATCACCACTCCATTGGCGGCTGTGGCCAAGAGGATCCATCCCCCATCCTGCCAGCGCACGGCCTGGTAGCGGCGGCGGCGGCCCCAGTAGGCCGTGAAGCCAGTGATGACCATCACCCCCACCAGCGGCAGGCCGTTTTGCTGCAGCGTTTGCCCCCAGCCCACCAGGCTGCGGCGGAAGACGGCGACGACATCCTCTTGCTTTTGGGGAGCAGTCACGCGGCTGGCCAGCTCCTGAATCTGCCGCCAGATCTGCCGCTGGGTGGATAGATCGTACTGGATGACGTACTTAAACCAACGGAAGCGCAGGCTGTCGTAAAAATCTTGCAGGGGATCCCACCAGCTTTGCCGCTGGCTGACATTGGCCTCGGGCGGCGTGGCGTCGAAGATGATCCATCCATAGGGGCCAAAGGGGATCTCCGTCCACGAGTGGGCATCGGCGTTGCGCACCGCCAGGTACTTTTCCTGCGCCACCCAGCGCCCGCCCAAGAAGCCATTGACCACGCGGGCCGGGATGCCGAGGCTGCGGGCCAGCACCGTCAGGGCGGTGGCAAAGTATTCGCAGTGGCCGCGGCGGTGGGTAAACAAAAAGGCCTCCAAAGGCGGCTCGGCCCCGGGATCCGGCAGATCGGTGGTGTAGGCGTAGTTCTCCAGCAGGTAGTTCTGCAGAGCCGCTACCTTGCCAAAGACGTCGGGGATCCCAGCCGTGATCTCCTCTGCCAAGGCGGGAATGCGCGGATCCAGCTCTGCCGGCAACTGCAGGTAGGCTGCCTGCTGGGCTGGGTCAAGCGCACTCAGCAGCTCCTCCTGGCTAAGCTGGCGCAGGCGGGGCCTTAGATCCTGGGGGATCCGGCTCACGGCACGGTAGAGATAGGGCATCCGGGGGGGCAGAGAATGGCTGACATCTCCAGTCTCGCGCAGGAGCAGGCGGCGGTTTTGCCATTGCCACCTCTGCTGTGGAGTCATCGCCCCACCTCGATCCAGCCATTCCACCTCCACCAGCGGCGCCACCCCAAAAACGGTGTTGGTGTCCAGCGGATCTAGGTAGATGAGCTGCTCCAGCGGAAAGAACTGCAGGTCGGAGGCAGCAGGGATCAAGGGGGAGGCCGAGAGCTCAAAAACCCCTGCCGCGTTGGGGAAAATCGAGAGCGAGCGATCCAGCGTCCGCGACCAAGCCCGCCCGTCGTAGCGATCAAAGCTCATGCCACGCCAGTAGAGAGACTCCACCTGGGGCGGCACCCCTGCCGGGAACTCCACCCGCATGACAACGGTGTTGTCAGTCTTGAGGGTGCCGAACTCCCCCAGGCTGACCTCTTCGGCAAAGCCAGTGGTCATCACCGGCGAACGGGCCTGCCGGCCTAAGATCCCCAAGCCGACGCGCGGAAATAGGAAAAACAAAGCCACTGACAGGACCATGGCCAGCAAGGCCAGGGATCCAAGAAACCCCAGAAAGCCAAGGTCGATCCTGCGGACTTGGCTGGCCGCCTGCGGGTGCTGCTCGGCTTGGAGGCGCAGATGATAAAGGGTGAGGTTAACTAGCCCTACCCCCACGTAAAGCAGGAAGAGGAGTCCAAAGCTGATATCTTGGTTGAACAGGGTGGCAATCGCCATCAACAGCAGCGACAACACCGCCAACTGGATGTAATCTGCTGCCCGCTCCCGCTGAAACAACTTGGCCCCCGTTAGGTAGAGCACCAGGCCAATGGCCCCATCCGAAAGCTGTAGGAAGCCCGAGAGCACCAACGCCGCCAAGCTGACCAACACGCTCACCGTCAGCGGCATCCAGAGGGGCGCATAGCGGGCAAAGCTAATCCGGGGTGGCTCCCAGAACCAACTGCCCACCCCCGCCGCCAAGCAGAGGGCGATAGCCGCCGGCGACAGGGCCTGATCTCCAAGGCAGAGGGCCGTGAAGGCGATCCCCACCAGCAGGTAGATGAAGACTTTTTGGACAGCAAGCAGCGGCCAGGTCATGGGCTAGGTTGCTTCGGGATCCCTCAAGTGGCCCTTCCAAGATAGCCAAGTCTTTTTCCTTCTCCTGCCCACGATAGACCCAGCTTGCCGGCACCCCTTCTCGATTGGAGAGGACAGACTTCTGGCGCGGCACTAGAATCGTTAATGTTCCTTAACTTTCGTTGTTTTTCGACCTGCGCTGCGCACAGAGGGGACGAGATGTCCGGCCAGAACGAAATCCACGTGGTGGGGGCGCGGCAGCACAACCTCAAGAACATCGAGCTGCGGATCCCGCGCAATGGCCTGGTGGTGTTTACGGGCGTCTCCGGGTCCGGCAAATCTTCGCTGGCTTTCGACACCATTTTTGCCGAGGGGCAGCGGCGCTACGTGGAGTCCCTCAGTGCCTATGCGCGGCAATTTCTAGGGCAACTGGACAAGCCGGATGTGGATCGCATCGAGGGCTTGAGCCCGGCCATTGCCATCGACCAAAAGTCCACCAGCCACAACCCCCGCTCCACGGTGGGCACCGTTACCGAGATCTACGACTACCTGCGGCTGCTCTACGGGCGGGCTGGGATCCCGCACTGCCCCCATTGCGACCGGGTGATCGCTCCCCAGACGGTGGATCAAATGGTGGATCAGATCCTGGCCTTGCCGGATCGGACGCGCTTTCAGCTGCTTGCGCCTGTGGTGAGGGGGAAAAAGGGCACTCACGCAGCGCTCCTGCAAAGCCTGCGCCAGCAGGGATTTGTGCGGGTGCGTGTCGACGGCCAGGTATGGGATCTCAGCGAAGAGATCACCTTGGACAAAAACAAGACCCACACTATCGAGGTGGTGGTGGATCGGCTGGTCAAGGGCCCCGACATGGCAGAGCGGCTGGCCGATTCCCTGACCACCTGTCTGCGCCAGTCGGGGGGACTGGCGGTGGTGGAGCTCTTGCCTCGGGAGGAGGAGCGGGAACATCTGTTGCAAAAAGTAGCCGAGGTGGCGGGGCAGTACCTCAACGGCAAGCCGACGGAGCTGATCTTCTCTGAGCAATTTGCCTGCCCCGAACATGGCTCGGTGCTGAGCGAGCTGTCGCCGCGGCTATTTTCCTTCAACTCGCCCATTGGCGCCTGTCCTGTCTGTCACGGCTTGGGCTTTGAGCCCATCTTCGACCCCGACCGCATCGTGCCCGATCCCAAACTTCCCCTCTACGCGGCCATCGCACCTTGGGCCGAGCGGGAGAACCCCTACTACCTGGCGTTGCTGGCAGGGGTCGCCAAGGCCTTTGGCTTTGACCTCAGCAGCCGCTGGTGCGACCTCACGCCCGAGCAGCAGCAAATCCTCCTCTACGGCACCGACCAGGAGATCTACGTTGAGGCAGAATCCCCCTACCGGGGCCGGGGCTACTACCGTCGCTACGAAGGGGTGATCCCGCAGTTGCAGCGGCACTACCAAGAAACCACCTCCGAGACCTACCGGCAAAAGCTGGAAACCTACCTCACCTACCGCCCCTGTGCGGCCTGTGGGGGGGCTCGCCTTCGCCCTGAGGCCCTGGCAGTGCGCGTCGGCGGCTACCGTATCACCGATCTCACCGAGGTCTCTATCCGGGAGTGCCTACACCGCTTAGAGCATTTGAAGCTCACCCCTCGCCAGGCGCAGATTGCCGAGCTGGTGCTGCGGGAGATCAAAACCCGGCTGCAGTTTTTGATCGATGTGGGCCTTGACTACCTCACCTTGGCCCGCCCGGCCATGACCCTTTCGGGGGGTGAAGCGCAGCGGATCCGGCTGGCTAGCCAGATTGGCTCTGGCCTGACGGGCGTGCTCTACGTGCTAGACGAACCCTCCATTGGCTTGCACCAACGGGATAACCACCGCCTTTTGCAGACCCTGTTTCGCCTACGGGATCTGGGCAACACCCTAATCGTGGTGGAGCACGACGAAGAAACCATCCGCGCCGCCGACCACATCGTGGACATTGGCCCTGGAGCTGGCATTCACGGGGGAGAAGTGGTGGCCCAAGGGTCTCTAGCCAACATCCTGGCCTGCGATCGCTCCATGACCGGAGCTTACCTTTCGGGGCGGAGGCGGATCCCTACCCCTGCCCAGCGCCGACCGGGGAAAGGGGTTGCCCTCAAGCTCACCAATGCCCACAAAAACAACCTCAAGCACATCGATGTGGAGATCCCGCTCGGCAAACTAGTCTGTGTTACGGGGGTCTCCGGCTCCGGCAAGTCCACCTTGGTCAACGAGTTGCTCTACCCTGCCCTGCAGCACTACCTTGGCCAGAAGGTGCCCAAGCCGGCGGAAATGGGGGAGTTACACGGCATTGAACACATCGACAAGGTTATTGTCATCGACCAATCCCCCATTGGCCGCACTCCTCGCTCCAACCCTGCCACCTACACGGGTCTGTTTGATCCCATCCGCCAAGCCTTTGCCCAGACTCGGGACGCCAAAGCCAGAGGCTATCAAGCTGGCCACTTCTCCTTCAACGTCAAGGGCGGGCGCTGCGAAGCCTGCAAAGGGCAAGGGGTGAACGTGATTGAGATGAATTTCCTGCCCGATGTGTATGTTACCTGCGAAGTCTGCGGCGGCAAGCGCTACAGCCGCGAGACCCTCCAGGTCAAGTACAAGGGCAAAAACATCGCCGAAGTCCTGGATATGACGGTGGGAGAGGCGCTGGAGTTTTTCGCGGCCCTGCCCCCTGCGGCCAAGATCCTGCAGACCCTGGCCGATGTGGGCCTCGACTACATCAAGCTGGGTCAGCCGGCTCCAACCCTCTCGGGTGGAGAAGCCCAGCGGGTAAAGCTGGCCGCAGAACTGGCCCGCCGCTCCACCGGCAAAACCCTTTATCTACTGGATGAACCCTCCACCGGCCTGTCGTTTTACGATGTTCACAAACTTTTGAACGTCCTGCAGCGGCTGGTGGATGCGGGCAACACCGTGCTGGTGATCGAGCACAACCTGGACATTCTCCGCTGTGCCGACTGGATCATCGACCTGGGGCCGGAAGGGGGCGACCAGGGCGGCCAGATTGTTGCTGTTGGCACCCCGGAAGAAGTAGCCGAACACCCGGGATCCCATACAGGGCGGTACCTGAAGCAGGTTTTACAACACCATCCCCCCGGCCAGTGAGCACCCCTTTCGATTGGGCTGCTGCTTTTCAGGACCCAGCAGCTCTGAGCTTCACCCACCGCTTGGGGTTGCCTCAGGCTCATTTCAAGAAGCCCGTTTCAAGTCAACTGCAACTTAAAACAACAGCTCCTCAATAATCTCGTTGGAAAACAGCCAGCCCTCGGGCGGGACTAGCCGTAGCCGTCCCCCTTCGCAACTGGCCCAACCTTTTTCAAAGTAGGGATCCAGCCTCTGCAGAGCCTGCTTCACTCTCTTGCTGCCAAAGCGCTCCTGTAAAGTTGCCAAATCCAGCCCTTCCTGGAGGCGCAGCCCCAACATCACCGTATCCATCCAGATTTCTTCTAGAGAGGCTGGCGGCGGGAGGGGGTGAACTTGGGCTTTGACCTGTTCAAAATACTTGTGGAGAGTCCTCGGCTGGTGAATGCGCCGCCCTCCTTCGTAGCCGACAGATCCCATGCCAAAGCCAAAGTAGGGGCGATTTTCCCAGTACACCCGGTTGTGGCGACAGGCATACCCAGGGCGGGCAAAATTGGAGATCTCGTAGTGGATATAGCCTGCCTGGGTGAGGAGACGCCGGGCCATCAAGTACATTTCAACGGTCGCCTCTTCGCTGGGCAGGGGCGCCTCTCCCGGCCGGTACAGCCGGCCAAAGCGAGTTTCGGGCTCGAGGGTGAGATCGTAAACGGAGACGTGGGCCGGGTTGATTTCAAGAACAGCTTGCAGCGACTCCTGCCAATGTTCCAAAGTTTGGTAGGGCAGCCCGAAGATCAAATCCAGGTTGAAGTTCTCAAAGCCCACCGCCTTCAAGTCGGCCACAGCTTCATAAATTGCTTCCACTCCGTGTAGGCGACCGCAGGCGGCCAGCAGCTCTGCCTGAAACGCCTGGGCTCCCAAGCTAATGCGGTTGACCCCCAGGTCCCGGTAGCCCGCCAACTGCTCCCGCGTCAAGGTGCCGGGGTTGGCCTCAAGCGAAATCTCGCAGTCGGGATGAAACGGGATCCGCTCCCTAAGTTGAGCCAAGATCCGGCCCAATTGCTCCACCGTCAGCAGGGAGGGAGTGCCGCCGCCGAAAAAAATGCTGGTCAAGGGTTGGGGATCCCCGGCCAAATGGCGGTAGCGATAGGTGCCGCCGATCTCCTGGCAGAGCCTCTGCACATAGGTTTCTATCAGCTCGCGGGTGCCCAGGCCAGTGGCAAAATCGCAGTAGTGGCAGCGCTGCCGACAGAAGGGGATGTGCAGGTAGGCAGCCTTCGGCCAGCCAAGCTGAGCGGAGGGGGTCAGCTCTTCCGTAGGTGCTGCGACTGCCATAGAACCACTCTACTGATAGGCCCTTGAAAGGATCCATGAAAGCCGTGCGCCTGGCGGTGATCGACTATGATGCCGGCAACTTGCATTCAGCTTGCAAAGGGCTGGAGCGGGCCGGGGCCGAGGTGCAGCTAGTAACAGAGCCGGACGGCCTAGAGGCTTTTGATGGCGTCGTCCTGCCGGGAGATGGGGCTTTCGACCCAGCCATGCAGCAGTTGCGGGCGCGGGGCTTTGTGGAAGCCCTCCGAGCGGCAGTGGAGCGGCAGCAGCCCTTCCTGGGCATCTGCCTTGGGCTGCAGGTTTTGTTTGAAAGCAGCGAAGAGGGAAACGAGCCAGGGCTGGGCATCGTGCCAGGACGGGTGCAACGCTTTCGACCAGAGCCAGGCCTGCGCATCCCCCACATGGGCTGGAACCAGTTGCACCTCACCCAGCCCCAGTCTCCCCTTTGGGCAGGGATCCCTGACCAAGCCTGGGTCTATTTTGTTCACTCCTACCACGCGGTGCCCCACGACCCAAGCTGGGTGGCCGCCACCACTCAGCACGGCAGCCAAACCTGTGTGGCCGCCATTGCCCGCGGCGCTGTGTTGGCCACCCAGTTTCACCCGGAAAAGTCCGGCCCGGTTGGTTTGAAGATCTTGCAAAACTTCGTGGACTTTGTGGCCGGATCCCTGGCCCGCACCTAGACCTCGGCTTTTCCCAAGCCCCATGAACTACTGGCTGATGAAATCGGAGCCCAGCGTCTACAGCATCTGGGATCTGCAGCGGGAGGGCCAAACTCTCTGAGACGGCGTGCGCAACTACCAAGCCCGCAACTACCTGAAGGCTATGCAGCCTGGGGATCGCGCCTTTTTCTACCACTCCAACGCCAACCCTCCCGGCATAGCCGGCTTAATGGAGATCGTGGAAACCCAGGTGGTGGATCCCAGCCAGTTTGATCCCACCAGCCCCTACTACGATCCCAAGTCAACCCCTGCAGCTCCCCGCTGGTACACGGTGCGAGTGCAATTCGTTGCTGCCTTTGAGCGCTTGATCCCTTTGGCCCAGTTGCGGGCCACTTTTACCCCTGCAGAGCTAGAGGTGGTGCGGCGGGGCACGCGACTGTCGGTGATGCCCGTTCCCCAGGTCGTGGCAGAACGGCTGCTGGAACTGACAGCCTTTTCCCCCTAGTCCTACGAGGCTAGGGCGAGCCAGCTAGAGGCCTCTTGGCCCCTGGCAAGGGGATCGACTGCCAAAGCTTCAAGAGCCAAAGGTTGAGAGTCCCCAGCGCTGCAGGCTGTCGAAAGCTGCGTAGGCCGTCAGATCTGGCTGCAGGGGCGTAATCGACACGTAGCCCTCGGCAACTGCCCGCACATCAGAGCAGGGATCCACCTCCTCTTCCACCACCTCTCCTGCCAGCCAGTAGTAAGCCTTGCCGCGGGGGTCTACTCGTTTCTCGTAGAGATCCGTGTACTTGCGCCAGGCCAGGCGGGCCAAGACCATGCCGCGTATTTCAGCTAGCCCCAGCGGCGGCACGTTGACGTTCAACAACATTGGCTTCTCTAGGGGCTTCAGGCTCAGCTTCTCCAGCAGGGTCAGCACCACCTGGGCCGCCGGCTGAAAATCCTGGTGGGTAAAGCTGGCCAGGCTCACTGCCAGGCTGGGGATCCCTTCCAACAGCCCTTCCATGGCCGCTGAGACAGTGCCGGAGTAGAGCACATCGGTGCCCAAGTTGGCCCCCTGGTTGATGCCGGAAATCACCCAGTCGGGAGGATGCTGCAGCAGGCCATCCAAACCCAGCTTGACGCAGTCCGAAGGTGTGCCTGAACAGGCCCAAGCTTGCACCTCTGGCGGAAACCCCTCCCGCACCGGCTCTAGCCTTAGAGGTTTGTGCAAGGTTAGGGCATGGCCCGTGGCCGAGCGCTCCCGATCCGGACAGACCACCGTTACCTGGTGCCCGCCTATCTGAGCCAGCGCTGCCGCCAAACACCGCACCCCGGCCGCTTGGATGCCGTCATCGTTGCTGACGAGAATGTTCATCAGTGCCACCCCTCACCCATCCCTGGCCATCCTTCCCTTCGACCAAGCTCGGCTGCCTCCATGATGCCCTCTGCTGCCAAGCCTACAGCCGGCCGGAAGCCAAGACAAAGCCTGAGAAGCGCAGCCTAGCATGTTATCATTGAGTGTAGTCTTACGAACAATATCCGTAGAGGTACGGTGTCGTTCAGTAAATCTTGAGGGTCATTATGAAGCTAAGGTAAAGCT
>NZ_JANSHU010000002.1:104464-131903 GCF_047461755.1 Synechococcus sp. R65.1
GTCTTACGAACAATATCCGTAGAGGTACGGTGTCGTTCAGTAAATCTTGAGGGTCATTATGAAGCTAAGGTAAAGCTCGTCTTCTTCCTCTTGTGGGGGCTGCCAATGGCGTCTTTGGTGGAGGGAAGAGCCCATATAGCCCCCAAAGTTGCTCAATCGACAGGAAGTCTATCCCATGTCCCTAGTTTCCATTGCATCGGCAACAGAAGCTCAGGAGTGGCGAGAACTCTGCCAGTGGGCTGAGGAGCACTACCGCTCTCGCACCTTTCCCAAAGATGTGCGCATCCCCACCCGTCCGGGACTGGTGTACATTCCCCAGGAGGGGGTGGTGCGCCTGGTCTGCCAAACGCCAGAGCGGCGGGAAGTTTTTGTTGGGTTTATCACACCTGGCGTGCCCTTTGAGGTGAGCCACCCAGAGCGCTTTGAGCTAAAAGCCTGTACCCACGTCGATCGCACCACGGTGATGTGGTTTTACTGGAAGGATTTAGAACAGTGGCCCTATCTCCACCAGAAGATTCAGGAAAACTTCCGCCAGCAACTCCAGCGCAAGTTGCTCTGGCTAGGCAACCTGGGCCAGCGTCGAGCCATTGACCGCCTCAGGGGGTTTCTAAGCCTGTTGATCGAGGAGTACGGCCAGCCCTGCGACCAGGGGATGTACCTCCCCTGGACTCTAACCCACGCCCAGATTGGGGATGCCATTGGCGCTACCCGCGTGACGGTAACCCGCCTGCTGGGATCCCTGCGCTCGAAGGGGTTTGTGCAGATCCTGGATCAGAACCTGATCTGCATTCCCAATGGGGTGAAGCTGCAGCCGACGCCAAAAAAGGTGGCCAGCGCCTAAGCTATGGGCCTACAGCTTTACTACCGGGCCTGGGGAGAAGGGATCCCTTCCCTGCCCATCTTGCTGCTCCACGGCCATCCCGGCAATGCCGACTGCATGGAAGTTTTTGCCGAGGCGGTGGCTGGGATGCACCCCTGCGTAGCCCCAGATCTGCGCGGCTATGGGCATTCGCAGGTACGGGATCCCTTTGAGATGTCGGCCCACCTGGAGGACTTGCAGGAGCTGCTGGATCGCCTGGGCTGGCGGGAGTGTCTGCTGCTGGGCTGGTCGCTGGGCGGGATCCTAGCCCTAGAGTTGGCTTTGCGCCTACCCCAGCGGGTCAAAGGCTTGATCCTAGTAGCCAGCGCTGCCTGTCCCCGCAGCAACCATCCCCCTACCGATTTTTGGGATCAGCTCAACACCGGCATTGCTTCGCTGCTCAACTGGCTTTGGCCCGGCTGGAGTTGGAACATCAACACCTTTGGCCGCCGCTCTCTCTACCGCTACCTAGTCCAGAGACATACCCCGAGAACCTATCGCTACCTGGCCCAGGCAGCTTTGCCGGCCTACCTGCATACCTCTCCTCAGGCTCGCCAGGCCCTACGCGCTGCCCTTCGACAGGGCTACAACCGCGAGGGAGAGCTGCACCGCCTGCACCTGCCGGTTTTGATTCTGGCTGCGGAGCAGGATTGCCACATCACTGTTGCCAGCAGCCTAGCCACGGCCCGCCTTCTCCCTCAGTGCACCTGCATTGTCTATCCCAACGTGGCCCACCTCTTTCCCTGGGAGATCCCTGAGCAAGTAGAGCAAGATCTGCGCCGCTGGCTGAGGGCTCAGGATTGGGCCAAGGGAGGCTCTTGCAAAGTCCCCTCAGAGGGCGGGGCGGCCTCCTGAACTTGGGCTAACCTACGCAGCCGAGCAAAGGCCTCTTCCTCCAGGTGGATTTGCTGCTGCTGTTGTTCTTCCGGGGTGCGCAGGCGTTTCCCCAAAGGCTGTTGCAGCGTGCCCAAAAGTAAGGGCTCGGAGACTCCCGGCTCGGGGTGGATGACAGTGCGGGCTTGCAGGGTAAATACCGGCGAGCCGGTAGAGAAACGACCAGAGGAGGCCAGATCGCTAGCTGCCTGCTTCAGCGTAAGGATCAGTTGCTCCGGGGTGATATCTGGGCTAACGGCAATGACCGCCCGCTCCGCCCCTTGGTCATAGACAGTGGTGTAGGGAGCAGCCCCGGGGATGCGGGAGCGGAAAATGGGCCCTAGGCTCAGAGCAAAACAGCCTGCCGTTAGGACCAAGGTAAAGGCCGTGTAGCCCACTAGCGAAAACTTCCAAGGCCAGTTGCGTATCCAGGCCAGCAGAGTGAGCAGCGCCAGGAAGACCGCTACTCCCAGCCCCACCTGGCTGGCAGAGGCGAAGAAAGATTGCAAAGAGCCATCCATCATTCGCAAACTACCTCTTGTTGACCCCAGAACTGCCGGCGGCTATGTACATTTTAGAGCCATTTCCTTATGCTACTAAATCAGCATTGCTGGCAAGAAGGACGCTGAAAAATGCGAAGAAAACGAACCACGGTACTAGCGAAAGGACTATAATGCCGGCGAAGCGGCTTGAGAGCTGTCGGCATGTCATCTTCAACTCTATCTGAAGGAGCGCATCACAGGCTTGATTCTACGGATCCCTCGGTAGCCCTGCGGATCGCAAGAGAGTCACTGTTCACCCTCGGCAACCTCACTGCCGGGATCCTCAGCGAATACCACGACGTCATTAGCAGCTCTGTGCTGCTGGAAAAGCTGCAGGCCTTTCGGGTTGTCTACGAAGAGGCCGTTGCCCGCCTACAGAAGCCCTCCTTCCGGATTGCCACCATTGGCACCACCTCTTCGGGTAAATCCACCATTGTGAACGCCCTCATTGGCCGGAAAATCGCGCCTATTGAGGCCCAGGAGATGAGTGCCGGGTCCTGCGGATTAGGCACAGCGAGCGGAGCAGGCTAGTTATCCACAATACCGAAGGAGCTACCTGGGAATGCGGCACGTGGGAAGACCTGAGGGACGAAGAAATCTACAGCCGGCTCAAGCTGACGATGGAAGCCTACCACCAAGAGCGGCGAAAGAAGAGGAAGAAGAGGGATGAAGCGGAGGTGGGCATCCCTCAGGTAGACGTTGAGTGTCCGCTGCTGCCGGTCAGAAATCCTTTTCTGTTAGGCCTGCCTGAGGGCTTACAGGTCGAGATTTATGACTTGCCTGGCCTAAACTCAATTCAAGATAGAACAAGCCTTAGGATTATCCAAGAGCATGTCAGCAAGTGCTTTAGCTTTGTTGCACTGGATTACTCTCAGGCAGATTAGCAAGGACGGGAAACTCTCTTGAGAGAGCTAAAGGATGTCGTAGAGTTTCTCAGAGGTCAAACCAGTTTGATGGTCTTCTTGCTCAACAGGGTTGACATGCGGAATCAAACCGACAACCCTCTAGAGCAAAGGATCGAGGAGCTGAGGGAGGAAATTCAGGAGATTCTGGCTCTTCCAGAGCCGCCTTGCATCGTTCCTCTTTCTGCTATTGCACTCTTTTATGCTCAATGTGCCTGGGGAGCTAACTCTTCTGAAGCGTCGGATGTAGATCCCAGTACCAGGCGGTGGATGGTCAGCTCTCTTTTTAAAGACTGCTATAACCTCATTAAAGCCTCTACGAGAGGTGATAAGGAGCTGAGGTCGTGGCTACTTAACCTCGAGAACAGCATCGAGGAAGGACAGGAAATATCCGAATTTTTTCTCTGACCAAGCCCATCAGATCCCTGTTGAGCGCCAGGCCCACTGCCTATTGCTCAGCGATATTGCTCTCAAAGGTTGGGCAGTTTCCCTAGCGGCGGAATCCCAGCTTCTGCTTAAACATGGGTACCTTCAAGATGCTGTTGATGTCCTAAACTTCGAGGTCCCTCGTTTCCGGGAACTGAGCGAAAGGTGGTGTGCAGCTCTCTTGCCAGCAGATCGGCCTCAGCTCCGGACGGCCTATACGTACAAGGCTTCTGGCTTCGCTGGCCGCATCTCTAGCGAACGCATCCAGCGCATTGCTCGTCTTTCCCCGTTTGATCGAGGGCTTACGCCAGAGCAGGTCTTTCTCAGAGAAAAGAATCTTTCCGTCGAGTTTCAGATGACCTATTTCCAGGAGCTGGACAAGTCTTGGTACCTTTCCCAAGCTGCTTTAGCCGAATACCTAGATACCCTCAGCGAGCTCACCGAGCGCCTTGAAGGTCTCCAGTCTTTTGCTCGCCTCTGTCGAGAGCTTAACCAAGCAGATCCGTACCGATTGATCCCATCTGAACCCAAAAGTCTCTATCTACTGGCTGCCGAGTAAAATGGTCAGCCGACCTCGCGGGCAGCGCGCACCAGCAGTCCCGCCATGATCAGCGCCGAGAGAATCGAGCTACCCCCGTAGCTCACTAGAGGCAGGGGCACCCCTGTAGTTGGCAGCATCCCGCTCACCACGCCGATGTTGAGCAAGGCCTGGCCCACCAGGAACATCAGGCAGCCACAGGCCACTAGACGAGTGGGCAGATCTGGGCAGCGCCACATGACTCGCAAGCTCACCCAGGTATAGGAGCCCAACAGCACCAGGAAGAAGAGGGATCCCACTAGGCCAAACTCCTCCGCATAGACCGCAAAGATGAAGTCCGTGTACTGGATGGGCAAGTAGAACAGCTTTTGTTGAGAAAGACCGTAGCCTTTGCCCCACCACCCCCCTGAGCCAATAGCCAAGAGGCTTTGCACCAACTGGTAGCCATCTCCTCGGGCATTGCCCCAGGGATCCAAAAAAGCCAGGATGCGCCGCCGTTGGTAGTCTTTGCTGAGGATGCTCACCACTGCTGCTAGCGTCCCCAGGCCTGCCGTAGCCAAAAGGGCGAAGAGGGGGACCCCAGCCGTCCAGGCCATAACCCAGAGAGTAAGACTGCAGATGGCCGTGGTGCCCAAGTTGGGCTGGGTGAGGATCCCCAGCAGCCCCAAAGCAAAGAGCCCAACCCAGACTCTACGAAACCAGCGGGGATGCTCGAACCAACGGCCAAACACCCAAGCTCCCTGGAGCACCAGCAGGGGCTTGAGCAGTTCCGAAGGCTGGATGACAGGGATCACCTTCAAATCCAGCCAGCGACTGGCATCCAGGCGGGAAACCCCTAGCCCCGGCACCTGGGTAGCCCAGACCAAGCCAATGCCCAGCAGGCAGAGGATCCCGGCCCAGGGAAACCAGCGCTGCAAGGGGATACGCACCAAGAGGGTGAAGCAGGCCAGCCCCAGCCCCGCCCAAAGCAACTGGCGCTTAAAAAAGTAGAGGCCATCGCCGGTAGTCTGCTGCGCCACCGGGTAGGAGGCCGAAAACAATACCGCCAGCCCTATCCCCAGCCAGACCAGCGTCAGCCAACGCAGCCAGCGCGCTTCAGCGTTCCAGGAATCCCACCAGGGCTTGGCAGCAGGCTCGAAAGTGGTGGCCACGGTGCTCGAAGCTGGGGTACTGGTCGAAGCTGGCACAAGCGGGCGACAGTAAAACGGTGATGGGCTGAGCTGGATTGGCCAGGGCTTGCGCTAGGGAGCAGGCAGCTGCAAAGGCCCTTTCCACCGCCATATCTAGGGTCGGCAGGATCTCGACGTCAGTATAGCGGATTTCCTGAAGAGCCTTGGCCAGCTTAGGAGCAGCCTCCCCAATGAGCAACACGCGGGCCACCTTGGCCTGAATAAGCCGCAGCCAGGCCGAGGGATCCCCCTGTTTGGCCCTTCCACCGGCAATGAGGATAATGGGCGGGGAGAGGGCGTTGAGCGCTACCCAGCCGGCCTCGTAGTTGGTGGCCTTGCTGTCGTTGACAAAGCGGATGGGGGTAGATCCCACCTGGATTTGGGCCACCCGTTCCAGCCGATGGGGCATGCCGGCAAAAGAGCGGATGGCGGCTTGAACGGCAGCGTTGGGGATCCCGGCTAGATGAGCAGCCGCTGCTGCCAAGAGCAAGTTCTGCAAGTTGTGCGAGCCAGGGCAGCGCTCGGCAAAGTCCTCCAGCTCCGCCACCGCTTCCCCCTGGATGTAAAGCGTGCTCCCTCGCAGGAAGACATCCGCCTGCGGATCTTGCAGCGAGACCCAGTAGGTCTTTTCCCAGTCTCGCCGCCGGCGAAAGAGGTAGGGGTCCTCACCGTTGACCACCCGCCACTGGGCCCGCTCCAGTAGCCGCGCCTTAAAGCTGGCATAGCGCTCCAGCGTGCCGTGCCGCTCTAGGTGATCTGGGGTGAAAGTTGTCCACACTCCAATGCGAGGTGGGCTGCCAGGGGAGCTCTTCATCAGGTGGCTGCTGGCCTCCAGTTGGTAGCTGCTCAGCTCTGCCACGATCCAATCTGGTCGACGCTGCCCTTGCCAGATCTCCAGAGCCACTTGGGACAGGGGCAAGCCAATGTTGCCGCAAGGGATCCCTTCTAGCCCCGCCGCCTTGAACATCTCCGCCACCAGGGCCGTGGTGGTGCTTTTGCCGTTGGTGCCCGTGATCCCCACCCAAGGCAGATGCTCTAGGAACTGCCAGGCCAGCTCTGCCTCTCCCAACACCTCGATCCCTTGCCGACGTGCCTCTTGCAGCAGCGGGTGATCCCAGGCAATGCCGGGGCTAACCACCACTTGCTCCACCCCTGGCAGCAGTTGAAAAGGCTGGCCCAGCTGGACAGAGATCCCCTCTCGTTCCAGATCCGCCTGCCGTTGCCGCAAGATCTCCGAGTCCTGCTCGTCCCAGACCCAAACCTCTTTTCCTTGCGCTCGCAGCAGCCGTGCAGCCGACCGACCTGCGATCCCCAGCCCTAGAACTTGATGGCCCACGTCTAGTTCCTTGGCAACTTTGGCCTTCGGATCCGCATCTTACAAACTAGCTGCCCTCTAGAGCGTGGCACTGGGCTAGGGATTGCAACGACAGAGAAAGGAGAGGACCTCGCCCATTAGACGGTTTATGGCTTGGTACTTCTCAGGGGAGGCTGAGAGGATTTCTGCCTCTGACTGCACATAGGTAGATGGCAATAGTTCGTCGCGGCAGTTGGAGACAAGCCCTTGCACCAGTTCTGGCGTGGTTTCCAAGTGAAACTGGAGGCCGATCACTGAGCGTCCAAGCTGAAAGGCCTGATTCTCACAGCCTTCGCTTTTGGCAAGGTGAATTGCACCGGGCGGCAGCTCGAAAGTTTCCCCGTGCCAGTGAAAAACCTCGATCGAAGGCGGGAAGCGAAAGGACAGCTCGTTAGCCGGTTGGATCCCTTGCACCGGCCACCAGCCTATTTCCTTGACAGGATTGGGAAACACCCGAGCCCCCATTGCGCTGGCAATCAGTTGCGCCCCCAGACAGATGCCCAAAATAGACTTGCCAGCCTCGATAGCATTGCGGATGAACTCTTTCTCCTGGCCCAGCCAAGGAAACGTGCTTTCGTCATTGGCACTCATAGGGCCACCCATGACGATGAGCATGTCAAATTCATCCAGGCTCGGCAATCTCGTCGATTCAAAAAACTTTGTGCCTGTTACAGGGTATCCCTTGGCTCTAAGCCAAGACTCTATGTAGCCAAGACCCTCAAACGGCACATGTTGCAGGTAGTGAGCGCGCATCTCAGCTTCAAGACTAACCTCCCGGCCTAGCATAGCCCCCGTGGCTTGCCAGGCTGCCTCGCTGTCACTGCTTCTAGAATCAGGCAGTCACGTTTCCGGGGGCTGGGTTTCTTAGTGTACTTGGAGGTAGTTGATGGATCCCCTTAACTTCATCGTGCTCTTTACAGCTTATTCATTTGTTAAGACTACTAAAGTTGGCCCTTAAAAACTCGTCGGCATTGCTAAAAGCGTTGAAGAACAACGGTGTACCCGCAAACGAGAGAGGAGAAACTGGGCCAATGGTCATAAATGAGTACTCTCGGCTTTCAGTTTCAAAGGACGAGTGTGGGTCACGGAATAGCTGATAGAGATCAAGGGCTTTGCTACGCCCACCTACTAGCTCACTCAATGTCTTGAATTCAGCTCCCATACCTAAGCCGAAGCCAAAGAAAAGGATGCGCAGCTGCTCCAAAATCTCTCGGTGCAGGCTAGAGAGGGTCTGGCTAATGAATAGCCAGCCTACTCCGTACTTACGAGTGGTGCGTGCCGCATCAATCAAGATGCCCCGTACAGCTTTCTTCTCTTCACTCTCAGGTTCTTCACGGGGTGCAAGGCGGTGAGCTTCATCTATCAGCACCAGTGTGTTGAGACCTTGGCTTTGCCGATAGGCATATTCTGCCGCTGTGCGAGTACCTTCCAATAGCCGTTTGATCACCAGCGCTTGTATCGTCTCATTCCAGAACAAGGGAGTACTTTGCGGCTGGGATTGATCTCCACCAAAAAGGGGGAGCGTATTCCAACTCGCAGCAGTTTGAGTTGCCTGTTCTATAGACAAGTCTATCACGACGAGAGGCCGCTGATTTCGATCAGAGTTAAACAGGCTGGCCAACAGCTGCTCTACTTTCTGTGCTCCTGATCGATCTTCACGAAACAGTTGCGTAACAGGAAGCCAAATTGTCTGATATAGGTCATTCTGATTGGCACCAGCCATCTGCTGACGGACTCGTTCCCTAGCCTCCTTCGAACCATAAAATCGCACCTGAATACGCTCTTCCTGCAAATATCCCCACGCTTTATCGAAACTCTCACGTTTGTGTAACTTGGCAAGATGTACACCGTCTTTCTGCAACTGCTCACTTATGGCCTCTGCGGCCTGACGCTGGTTTTCGACTGCTTTAACGCCAAGCCGCTGAAAGAATCCTGACTCCAAGAGGATCTGTTCAAACAAGTTCCACTGGTCCAGCACCAAATTCCTCACGCTATACACATTGGTCGGCTTTCCAAGCCTGTCCAGGACTTCTTTCATTCGCAACTGGAATGCGCCTGGAACTGCCTCACCTCTCGCCTCTTTAGCAAATTCACCCTGCGGATCAATGACCAGGAGTGCCATCCCGGGATAGCGGGCATAGGCCAGCAGGATCATCTTAGCCAGCACCGACTTTCCAGAACCGGTTTTGCCAAAAATGCCCAGATGGTAGGCTTCGCCAGCACCCTGGGGACCAGTGTCGAAATGTTTGAACCAAAGGGGCAAAAGCGGTTTTGAGCCATAGACATGCCCCAGGTAGAAAAGCTGGTCACGATAGGGCGAGAGCAATTCGGACAAAACGGCATCATTGACAAGATGAATGGGCGTGCCTGTAGCCGGGACAGTGCCCAAGATACTGGGACGGTAGCCATTGGATTCAGCAGAGAAGACGGCGCTGATCGTCATCTCCCCTGTATGGGTATCCTGGCGTTCGCTGACTGTATCCACCCGCCCACGCTGACGAATCAGGCTGCGCATGGTGGGGTCTTCGTGCCAGACATTGCGCAGTTTCACCTCAGTAATCTGTCCCAAAGCATAATGAGAAAGCCCATCCTGGTAATAGCGAAACAGGGCCAGTTCCCCCACAAGCTTCTTGCTGACGGCTCCGGCCAAGATGTCCAGCGCCAATTCACTGGTAGAGGATGGTGACCCCACCACGCCAATCCGTTCCGCTGCATCCACAAGCTGATCAAGATTATTCGTTGGCATAGGATCAGACTCCTGACTCGGTGCGATAACCATGCAGGCCTAGAAAAACCTCACTAATGTCCCCCAAATACGTCTCAGCGATATGCTGGCTGGTAACCTGCCGAAACGTAGGGATGGCCTTGGGCAAGTGCTTGACCATACGATCCGCCATGTAGAGGGGATAGGGCTCCATGACCGCCGGTGTACCGCATTGATGACGAATGCCATGGAGCACTGTGGCCAGGCGCGCCTGATTTTCAGATACCGTCGGGTTCATCTCCACTCGAAGAGCGGGAAGCCAGGGATAAGGACGATAATAAACGACCCGGATTTCACCCAGTAGAGCAACAATCTCCCTTGTTACGCCCTCTGCTTCTTGCTTGAGATTAGATGCGAGTGGAGCCAGATTCAAGTGCCAGGGTTGAGAAGGCTGTTGGAGAACCATAGGGCCTGTGTATTCACCCGGCTCCAGCACAAAACTTAGAAGTCCGCGATCGTCGTGGGTATCAGGCCAGCCCATTTTCTGTCCAATTTCCCGTCTTGTCGTATATTTGGGTATCGCTACCCAGCAACGGTCGCTTCGAGCTGAGGCCAATACTGTTCGGTAGGCTTCCAGGAACGAGAGCACGCCCCCAAGAAAGCGGGCCGTCGTATGCAAATGTAAAGCATCCTGACTCTTGTTCAGCGCCTGATTAAAGTAAATGAGAGGGGTCGTGAGAGAGCCATCTATAAAGACAACCTCGTGCGGCGCTTGTGCTGCCAGTTCTAACTCCATACCGATCATCAGAGCACGCAGGATGGTGCCCGTTTCGGCTTCGTGCGCCTCCGTCTCTATCCAAATTCGGTGGCGAGGTTCGGGCCAGTAGCGCGTTTCTGAAGGTGGCGTCAAGCCTTCGACAGCCACAGCAGCTGCTGCAATCAGGTCGCTGGCTAACAATCGCTCAACAGCATAGGAACCATCTACACCGCAGGTTGTTGGAACAGACGTATAGGGAACCTCGGCATCGCGATGAAGCAAGCCTGCTCTCTTGAGGCCCTCTCGCCATTCCTCGCGACGAGTGCGTACTTGCTCAAAATTATCCAGCAGTTTCTGACCAAGATCCGCTGTGCGTTTGAGAGCCTCATCAACTAAAGCAGCAGGAAGTTCACCAAAGGGACGCTCTCCAGATTCCATTACAAATTACTCCATCTTTACTCTGTGGCCTTATTCTGTTCCATCAGAAGTATATTCTTGATTTCCTCTTTGCGCCAAGCCCGCCATCCATCCACTCGCCCTGCTCGCGGCAGCAGCCAGCGCTCCCGCCACCAGGCGACCAGTTCCGAGAATGGCAAATTGCGATAGATTGGTTCAGTGTCACGGCCTTCCATGTATGCTTCCAGATTGTCCACCAGGCGAAACAGAAACACTTCCCGCTTTATGCCATGGTAGAGGAGCTGATCTGAAAGACCTAGCCGTCTGAGGGCTTTCACTATTATTTGCCATTTCCGCCTTGGCCCACTACCAAAGCCACCGCGAGTCGAAATGCCTTGGTTTTCTAAAAACTCTCGGAATAGTGGGTAAAGTTCCGCTAGGTGAAAAGCTCCGTATCCTTCGGTATAGCCAATAGACTTAGCTATAAGAATTCCTTTGTAACTCAGGCGGTTATACAGGCTACTTCTTCCAAAAGCACTTGTGGTTGTAAGTGCAACTAGGTGAGGTTTTAGGATGCGCTGTTCGATTTCAGTTACACGACCCAGGTATTTGTGCCAGTAGGCTTGTCGAACCTCATTTGACGCTGCTGCCAACGCTACCAGTTTTCCACCTAGGAGACGGTTATATGGTGGCACAGCACCCAAAGTTTGAATATCCATTGTCTGGTTAACCATCTCCGTTTTTTTGCTAGGGGGGTAGCAAAACAGACGATCGCGAGCTGGAAAACTAAGAGGCGGGGACTGCAGAGCTAACAGACCGATCAGCTTGTCATTAGCTTTGTCTATGATTAGAAACCGGGAGCGGCGCCCATATCCCTTGGAGAACGGGATAGACCAGAGTAGCCGAGCTATGCGAAAGAGGTCATGGTGCTGCTGTTTGGTAACCTCAACTAAAACCGGATCAATGCGCTCAGGTATAATCTCGTTACCATCTGCGAAGAAGGTGAGGTATTTAGGAAGATATTGGCGAAGCCAATCTTGCCGGTTAGCGATTTCTAACTGAAGAGCAGGCCTGTGTACCCGCCGCAAGCTCTCCTTACCAAGGACAGAAGGGCGTAGCTTACCTTCATCTGTTACTACGAACCCAGCTTCTTTAAGCTTAGTCAAAACAAGTTCTGCTAACTCCGCTTCACTCACCCTAGCCGATCCTCTTCTGCTTCAACAATCCTCTGCAGCCTTAACGTAGACAACGTACTGCGCTGCTCCCTTGCTAAGGGTAACGTGAAAGGCTCCCACAGAGTGATCAGATCCCTCTGCCCTTACAGAGGCTCAAAGGTTATTTCGAATTGTTACAGCCTTGCCTCCGTGCCCCCAGCAGGGATCCGTTTCTCGGGTAGAACGGGAAACAGGTCATAAGGGATAATGCTTACCCGTAGGCTGTTTGCATCACCGGACGGAGAGCGACCGCATGTTTACTCTGGTTAAGCCCATCACCCGCCACGTTGCCCCTGCTGAGGTGGGGGATCGCCGCTTGATGAAGGTGGTGTACGTGGTGTTGGAGCCGCAGTATCAGAGCGCCCTGACGGCGGCGGTGCAGCGCATCAATGCCCACAACCCTAAGCTGGCGGTGGAGCTGTCGGGGTACTTGGTGGAGGAGCTGCGGGATCCCTCGGGGTATGAGGCTTTCCAGCGGGATCTGGAGACGGCCAATGTCTTTATTGGATCCCTAATCTTTATCGAAGACATTGCCCAGAAAGTAGTGCAGGCGGTGGAGCCCCTGCGGGAGCGGCTGGATGCGGTGGTGGTCTTCCCCTCCATGCCGGAGGTGATGCGCCTTAATAAGCTGGGATCCTTTTCCATGGCGCAGCTAGGGCAGTCCAAGAGCGCCATTGCCCAGTTCATGCGCAAGCGCCAGCAAGGATCCAGCTTCCAAGAGGGGATGCTGAAGCTGCTGCAGACCCTGCCCAAGGTGTTGAAGTACTTGCCCTTCGACAAGGCGCAGGATGCCCGTAACTTCATGCTCAGCTTCCAGTACTGGCTGGGCGGATCCCGGGAGAATCTGGAGAACTTTTTGCTCATGCTGGCGGATCGCTACCTGCCAGGGATGCGGGGGCAGCTCTCCTTTGCTGAGCCGGTTACCTACTTGGAGATGGGTATCTGGCACCCGCTGGCGCCGCAAATGTTTGCCAGCCTGGCGGAGTACTGGGACTGGTACAATGCCCGCGAGGACCTGCCGGAAGACGTGAAGGATCCCTTGGCCCCCTGCGTGGGGCTGGTGCTGCAGCGCACCCACCTGGTGACGGGGGACGATGCCCACTACGTCGCCATGGTGCAAGAGCTGGAGTCGCGCGGGGCGCGAGTGGTGCCGGTGTTTGCCGGCGGCTTGGACTTCTCCAAGCCAGTGAACGAGTTTTTCTGGAACGAGCAGAAGACGGCGCCCATTGTGGATGTAGTGGTGTCGCTAACCGGGTTTGCTCTGGTGGGCGGGCCAGCGCGGCAGGATCACCCCAAGGCAGTGGAGACGCTCAAGCGGCTAAATCGCCCCTATATGGTGGCCCTGCCCTTGGTGTTTCAATCCACCGAGGAATGGGCCAACAGTGACTTGGGCTTGCACCCCGTGCAGGTGGCGCTGCAAGTTGCCATTCCTGAGCTGGACGGGGCCATCGAGCCAATCATTCTCTCGGGGCGGGACGCCGTCACCGGCAAAGCTCACGCAATGCAGGATCGGATTGAGCTGATTGCAGCGCGGGCTATTAAATGGGCCAATCTGCGGCGCAAGCCCAAGATAGAGAAGAAAATTGCCATCACCGTTTTCAGCTTTCCGCCCGACAAAGGCAATGTGGGAACAGCCGCCTACCTGGATGTGTTTGCCTCCATCCACCGGGTGATGCAGGCGCTGGCCCACAATGGCTACGACCTGGGGCCAGAGCTGCCCAAAACCCCCCAGGAGCTGATGGAGTCTATCCTCCACGATCCCCAAGCTCAGTACGCTAGCCCGGAGCTGAATGTAGCGGCCAAGCTGTCGGTGCGGGAGTACGAGGCCCTGACCCCCTACGTCAAAGCCATTGAGAAATACTGGGGTCCAGCTCCAGGGCACCTGAACACCGATGGGCAAAATCTACTGATTTACGGCAAGCACTTTGGCAACGTGTTCATCGGGGTGCAGCCCACCTTTGGCTACGAAGGGGATCCCATGCGGCTACTTTTTTCCAGGTCGGCCAGTCCCCACCACGGCTTTGCCGCCTACTACACCTACCTGGAAAAGGTTTGGAAAGCCGACGTGGTCATCCACTTTGGCACCCACGGGTCTCTCGAGTTCATGCCGGGCAAGCAGATTGGCATGTCCAGCGAGTGCTACCCGGATAACCTGATTGGATCCCTGCCCAACCTTTACTACTACGCTGCCAACAACCCCAGCGAGGCCACCATCGCCAAGCGGCGGGGCTATGCCTGCACCATCAGCTACCTGACACCGCCAGCAGAAAACGCTGGCCTCTACAAGGGGCTGCAGGAGCTGCGGGAGCTGATTGGCTCTTACCAAACCCTGCGGGAGGGGGCGCGGGGCATTGCCATTGTCAACGCCATCTGCGACAAGGCGCGGCTAGTCAACCTAGACAAAGACGTGGAGCTGCCGACGGTGGACGCTGCCCAGCTCACCCTAGAGGAACGGGACACGGTGGTGGGCAAGCTCTACGCCAAGCTGATGGAGATTGAGTCGCGGCTGTTGCCCTGTGGGCTGCATGTGATTGGGGCGCCCCCCACAGCAGAAGAGGCGATTGCCACCTTGGTAAGCATTGCCAGCATTGACCGGCCAGAAGAAGGGATCCTCGGCCTACCCCGCATCATTGCCCAGAGCCTGGGGCGGGATATCGACGAAATCTACCGCAACCGGGATCGGGGGCACCTGGCGGATGCAGAGCTGCTGGATCGCATCAACAAGGCCTGCCATAAAGCAGTGGCCGCGCTCGTGCGGGAACAGACCGACGCCCAGGGGCGGGTCTCGCGCGTGGCCAAGCTCAACTTCTTCAACATGGGACGGCAGGCGCCCTGGCTGGTGGCCCTGAAGGAGGCGGGCTACCCGCAGGTGGATCCAGACCTGCTCAAGCCTTTGTTTGAGTTTCTGGAGGAGTGCCTCAAGCAAATTACGGCAGATTATGAGCTGGGATCGCTGCTGCGGGCCTTGGAAGGGGAGTACATCCCGCCGGGCCCGGGAGGGGATCCCATCCGCAACCCCAACGTCTTGCCAACTGGGCGCAACATCCATGCTTTGGATCCCCAGTCCATCCCCACGGCAGCGGCCATCAAGTCGGCGGAGATTGTGGTGGAACGGCTGCTGGCGCGGGAGCTGAGCGCCAACGGCGGCAGGTACCCGGAGACCATCTCAGTGGTGCTCTGGGGCACGGACAACATCAAGACCTACGGCGAGTCGCTGGCGCAGGTGCTCTGCCTGCTGGGGGTGCGTCCTAAGCCAGATGCCCTGGGGCGGGTCAACAAAGTGGAGCTCATCCCCCTGGAGGAGCTGGGGCGGCCCCGCATTGACGTGGTGGTGAACTGTTCCGGGGTATTCCGGGATCTCTTTGTCAACCAAATGGCCCTTCTCGACCGGGCAGTGAAGCTAGCAGCCCTGGCCGATGAGCCGCTGGAGCTGAACTTTGTGCGCAAGCATGCCCTACAGCAGGCAGAAGAATTGGGGCTGACTCTGGAGCAGGCGGCAACGCGGGTCTTTTCCAACGCTTCTGGCTCCTACTCGGCCAACATCAGCCTGGCAGTGGAAAACAGCTCTTGGGAGGACGAAAGCGAGCTGCGGGAGATGTACCTATCCCGCAAGTCCTTTGCCTTCGGCTCCAATTTGCCCAACCAGCAGATGCGGCAGCTTTTTGAGGCCAGCCTGAAGACGGTGGAGGTAACCTTCCAAAACCTGGATTCGTCGGAGATCAGCCTAACAGACGTCAGCCACTACTTTGATGCGGATCCCACCAAACTGGTGCAGAGCCTGCGCCCCGACGGCAAGGCTCCCTCAGCCTACATTGCCGATACCACCACGCCCAATGCCCAGATCCGCACCCTGAGCGAGACCATTCGCCTGGACGCTCGCACCAAGCTCCTCAACCCCAAGTGGTATGAGGGCATGCTCAAGCACGGCTATGAAGGGGTGCGGGAGATTGCCAAGCGGCTGGTGAACACCTCTGGCTGGTCGGCCACGGCAGGTGCGGTGGACAACTGGATCTATGAGGAGGCCAACGAGACCTTTATCAAGGACGAGGCAATGCGGCAGCGCCTCATGAACCTCAACCCCCACTCCTTCCGGCGCATCGTCGGCACCCTGCTGGAGGTGCACGGGCGTGGCTACTGGCAAACTTCTCAGGACAACATCGAGCGCCTGCAGGAGCTGTATCAGGAAGTGGAAGACCGGATCGAGGGGGTGGAGTAGCTGGTCAAGGCCATCCCCGCAGAGGAGAGCTGAGGCTTCTCCTTGCATTTGCTGGCATAAGGGGGTTGGTAGCAAAGCCCCCAGAAAGTTCGCCCTCTGGCGCTAGGGCGAAGGCCGGCAGGAGTGCAGCTTTTAGTCTTCCTCCTCCAAGATGCGGGGCACCTTGAAGAACATGTCGACGCGGTCGGGGGCGTTAGCCAGGATCCCCTCGACATTGGCGTAGGGCTCCACCTCATCGGGGCGAGTGGGCAGCTCGATATCGAGGACATGGAAAGTAGGCTCTACGCCTTCAGTGTCCAGCTCTTTAAGCTGTTCTACGTAGGCCAGAATATCTGCTAGCTGCTGGGTAAACTGGATTTCCTCTTCCTCAGTGAGCTCTAGCCGCGCCAGGTGAGCGACGTGGCGTACTTCTTCGCGGGTCAGCATTGCTTCCTTGGCCCTATGGGCTACCGATGAGTTTACCTTAGCCAGACCTCAAAAGAGCTCCAGGTTGGCACGCCCTGTGGTTTTGAGCCAGTTTTGGGCCTCGATGTAGTTGTTGGGGGCAATGCGAATGGCACGGATCCAGTATCGGGCAGCTTCGTCAAATAGGGCCTCAGCCGTTTCTTCATCCCCAGCTTGCAGACTCTGCTCACCTTTGTGGTGCAGCAAAACGGCCATGTTGTTGAGGGCAGAGCAGAGGCGGGGGTTGAGCTCTAGGGCCTGGTGGTAGTACTCCAGGGCTTTGTCCAGGTCTCCGGTGCTTTGGTAAATCAGGCCCATGTTGTAGAGGATGTAGCTGCGGTCTTGGTCGTCCTTCTCTAAGGCCAAAGCCTCGCGGTAGTTTTCTAGGGCCTCGGCATATTCCCCTTCGCTTTGGGCCGCCATGCCGTCTCGGTAGTAGGCAAAGGCTTTCTTCTCCTCCGAACTCACCCCCGGCAGCAACTTGAGGATTAGATCAGCCAGGACAGTGAAGGTTTTGTCGATGAAGTTGTCGTTCTTCATGCCGCGGGGCATGGTTGACCTCCCCTAGGGTGCCTCTTCTTTGCGTTGTACCACGCCCACAAAACCCCTAGGTTGAGCTTTGCCTAGAAGAGGCCGAGCGGCGCTTGCTTAGGCGCACCGGGTGCCACTGTACGGTTTCACCAGGGGAGACTTCCAGTTCACAAGTAGTGTCGATGAGCCGTTGCGCCTGGGCTTGGGGAGTGGGGTAGCGGGCCAGATCCGCATCCACCAGATGGGGATGTTCTTGAAGCAGCCGCACGAGGAACTCCTGCAATTCCTCAGAGCTGAGAAATTGCTCTGGCAGGCCCGGGATCAGCAGCACGTAGTGATTGGCAGCGCGGAGCGGTTCGGGTTGGGGGTCTGACATATGAGTGTTAGGAAGGGCTAGGACTCTCTTGGTATTCTGAAAAAGACTGTCTTGGCTTTTGTCTGCCGTCTTGTGGGCTTTGAGAGTGCTATGGCCAAGCCGCGCACCTTTTCCGGCATTCAGCCCTCTGGTGAGCTGCACCTGGGCAATTACCTAGGGGCGATTAAAAACTGGGTGGCCGACCAGGAGCACTACGAGAACTTCTTTTGCATTGTGGATCAGCACGCGGTCACTGTGCCCCAGGATCCCAAGCTGTTGAGGGAGCGCACCCGTTCCCTGTTTGCCCTTTATTTGGCCTGTGGCCTCAAGCTGGAGTATTGTGTGCTGTTTGTGCAGTCCCATGTGCCTGCCCATACGGAGCTGGCCTGGCTGTTTGCCACTATCACTCCCATGAACTGGGCAGAGCGCATGATTCAGTACAAGGAAAAGAAAGAAAAACAGGGAGAGGAGACAAGTGTTGGCCTGTTTAGCTACCCCATTCTGCAGGCGGCGGACATTCTCCTCTACCAGCCCAAGTACGTGCCCGTGGGAGAGGATCAGCGGCAGCATATTGAGCTGTGTCGGGACATTGCCCGCCGCTTTAATGACCGCTTTGGGCAGACCTTTGTCATCCCTGAGGCATTCATTCGTCCGCAAGGGGCGCGGATCATGAGCTTGACCGATGGCACCCGCAAGATGTCCAAGTCAGATCCCTCTGAGTTCAGCCGCATCCACCTGCTGGACAGCCCGGATGCCATTCGCAAAAAGATTCAAAAAGCCAAGACCGACTCCATCCGAGGCATTACCTTTGACGACCCGGCCCGCCCAGAGGCCCACAATTTGCTGACGATCTACATGCTCACCTCCGGCAAGAGCAAGGAGGAGGTAGCGGCTGAATGTGCCGAGATGGGATGGGCGCAGTTCAAACCCCTGCTTGCCGACAGCATTATCGCCACTCTAGAGCCCATTCAAAAGCGCTACCAGGAGCTCTGGAGTGACCCTGGCTACCTCCACGAGCTAATGCGGGAAAATGCCGCCAAGGCCCGTGCCGTGGCCGAGCAAACCCTTCAAAAGGTGCGAGATGCAATGGGGTTTCTGAGCCTTGAGGGATCCCTCACTGAGACTGCCCCTCGCGAACTTCGACAGGGCTAGGGGCAAGGCCCAGCTCGGCCAGGATCCCTTTCCAAACCAGAGGCAGGCGCTCCTGCCATTTTTGCCGGTGGTTGATCACGTACACGCAGAGCAGAGTCATGCCTACGCCCACCCACTGCTGCGGGGTGAGGGTCTCACCCAGGAGGGTACTGCCGAAGAAAAGGGCAAACACGGGGGTGAGAAAGGTCAGGGAGCTGAACTCGGTGAGATTTTCCTGGGAGGCGAAGTAGAAGAAGAGGGCATAGGCCACAGCGCTTCCCATCACCGAGGCGTAGAGTAGATCCAGCCAATGGATGCCGCTTAGGTGCTGCCACTGCTCGCTTTCTGTCAGCGCCGAAAGCAGGATCAAGGGCAGGCTACCCAGCACCATGTGCCAGCCGGTTGCCAACACGGGATCCGCCACCTCTGCCACCTTGGGCATCATCACGGTGCCGATGGCCATTGACAGCGAAGCCAGCAACATCCAGCCAACGCCAGCTCCTAGCTGCAGGGATCCCCCCCCTCCAAGGCCAATAAGGCCAATGCCGAGAACTCCTAGCCCCAAGCTCAACCAGCCCAGCACCCCCAGCCGCTCCCCGTAAAACCAGGTGGCCAGCAGGGCTACCACCAGGGGCTGCGAGTCAATCAGCACAGATCCCAAGCCGGCGCCGGTTTCCTGCAGCCCTTGGGCCAAAAATCCCTGAAAACAGGTGGCGTCCACCAGGGCAAAGGCCAAGACCCACAGCCAGCCCTGCAGTCCCTGGGGATGCCAGGGCTGAGACGCTCCGGAGGCCCGCCCCTGCCAGATCCGGAAGGCCAAAACCAGGATCCCGGCCGGCAACAGCCTCAGAATGGCAATGAAGAGCGGAGTGGTCTCAGAGAGGGCATCTCGCATCGCCACCATTGCCGAACCCCAAAGGAAAAACGGGGCAATCATCAGCAGGCGCTGCCAGATAGGCTGAGATAACTTGTTGGATTGAGCCATGGGCGCTTCAAACTTGACAACAGAAGTCAACCCCATGTTAAGCGCTGCGGCAACCTAGTTACAAACCTTAACTATGGGATCCCTGGAGGGCTTTCTCAACCTAGATAAGCCGGCAGGGCTCACCTCCCACGACTGCGTGGCGGCAGTGCGGCGAACCTTGCGCACCCGCCAGGTGGGACATGGGGGCACCCTGGATCCGGCGGCAACGGGAGTTCTGCCCATCGCCGTGGGGCGGGCGACGCGCTTTTTGGCGTTTTTGCCAGGAGACAAGGTGTACCGGGCAACCTTTCGCTTTGGGCAGCGCAGCGACACTGACGATGTCGAGGGGCAGGTGGAGGTGGGATCCCCTTGTCCAGAGCTAAGTCGCGAGCAGGTGGAGGAATGTCTGCGGGAGTTTGTCGGCGAGATCTGGCAGGTGCCGCCTCTTTACAGCGCCATCAAACGGCAGGGGAAAAAGCTTTATGAGCTGGCGCGGGCGGGGGCAAAGGCCTCAGAGCTAGGGCTAGAGCCGCGGCGGGTGGTAATTCGGCACCTGCAGATCCTGGACTGGCGTCCCGGCGAGTTTCCGGAAGTGGATCTGGAGATTGCCTGTGGCCCCGGCACCTACATCCGTGCCCTTGCCCGCGATGTGGGGGAAAAGCTTGGCTGTGGCGGCTTGATGAGCCAGCTGCGGCGGCTGCAAAGTGGCCCTTTTCGCCTTGAAGAGAGTTGGCCGCTAGAGGTGTGGCAGGGATCTGCCAATCCTGCTGCTGCCCTGCTGCCCATTGAGTGGGGCTTTGCCAGCTGGGAGTCAGTTTCTCTGTCACCCTCAGACAGCCGACGCTGGCAGCAAGGTCAGGCCATTCCTCTGGATCCCGCTCAGGCCACTGCCGAGACCCTGCGGGTGAAAAGCCACCAGGGAGAGTTTCTGGGGTTGGGACAACGCCAGGGCAGATTGCTCAAGCCGCTGCGGGTGCTGTTGCCGGATGCCTGATTTCCCTGTCGGGGAAAAACCTCCTGTGTGGTAGACTGCGTGAGAGCCAACCAGGAGCGGAGAACGCCTCAGAGGCTGCGGCTTGCTTGCTGGGAGCAGTTGAAGACGTTTTTCTCAACCTAGCCTTTTAAGACGCCACAGATAAGACGCCACAAAAACGGAGTTGGGGATATGCGCGATGCCATAACCACCCTGATCAAAACCTACGACCTGACAGGCCGCTACCTGGATCGGGATGCCATGGACGCTCTTAGGGCCTTTTACGATTCGGGGTTGCGGCGCATCAAAGCTGTGCAGGTCATCAACCTCAACTCGGTGGACATTGTCAAGACGGCGGCGGCAGCCCTGTTCGCCGAGGTGCCGGAGCTGATCCGGCCAGGGGGTAACGCCTACACTACCCGCCGCTACGCCACCTGCCTGCGGGATATGGACTACTTCCTGCGCTATGCCTCCTACGCCCTGGTGGCTGGCGACAACAGCATTTTGGACGAGCGCGTTTTGGCCGGTCTGCGAGAGACCTACAACTCCCTTGGTGTGCCGATTGCTCCAACCGTCATTGGGATCCAAAACATGAAGCGGCGCACCCTAGAGCTGCTTGGCACCGACGAGGACTACAGCTTTGTAGCCGAGCCCTTCGACTACCTGAGTGCCAAACTCAGCGAAACCGATATCTAGGCGCTGGTTCTGCCTCCTAGAGAGGGCAGGAATCTTCCCAGATCCCTTGCTTTGGTGGGGGTACGTTACCATCGTGGTAGCGCGCTAAGGATCTCCCGGGAAGGGAAAGAGCGGCCGTGGGGCGCGGCCCGAAGCCTTGTCCTAACTTTCCAGGAAGGCACGGCATCGTTGAACCCAAGCGCGAAGGTCGCCCTTTGCATGTCCCTCACAGCCTCCCTCGCTGGGGGCAGAAGGGGAGCAGTTGGTGGACTCAAGCCAAAGGCAGCGAAAACATGAAAGCTGTTGTCATGAACGTGCCCGGCGGGCCGGAGGTCTTGCAACTCCAGGAAGTGCCCGATCCCCAGATCCGCGGCGAGCGGGAGCTGCTTGTTCGTCTCAAGGCTGCTGGCGTCAACCCCATCGACACTAAGCTGCGGCGGCGAGGCACCTTCTACCCGGAAGAGATGCCGGCCATCTTGGGGTGTGACGGGGCTGGCGTTGTGGAAGCAGTGGGCTCTGGAGTGCGGCAGTTTCGGGTTGGCGACGAGGTCTACTTCTGCTATGGCGGCCTGGGCAAGCAACCGGGGAACTATGCTGAGCTGATTGTGGTCGATGAGCGCTTTGTAGCTCCCAAGCCCAGAAGCCTTAGCTTTGCCGAGGCTGCTGCGGCTCCCCTGGTGTTGATCACTGCCTGGGAGGCCCTCTACGAGCGAGGGCGGCTGCAGGCTGGCCAAAAGGTGCTTATCCACGCCGGCGCGGGAGGGGTAGGTCATGTGGCCATTCAACTAGCCCGTCTGCGGGCCTGCGAGGTGGCCACTACGGTGAGCACGCCAGAAAAGGCCGAGTTCGTCCGTTCCCTGGGAGCCAACCTGCCCATCTTCTACCGCCAGACTGACTTTGTGCGGGCTGTCTTAGACTGGACGGCTGGGGAAGGAGTGGATCTGGCGCTAGATACCCTGGGCGGCCCAGTACTGGAGCAGACCTTTCCGGCGGTGCGTGTGTACGGCGATCTCGTCACGCTGCTGGCGCCTGCTCCGGAGACCGATTGGCGGGTGGCCCGTGACCGCAACCTGCGGGTAGGCTTTGAGCTGATGCTCACGCCGATGCTGAAGAATCTTGTTGCTGCCCAGCAACATCAGGCAGAGATTCTCAGGCAGTGCGCTCGCCTCATCGACCAAGGCCAACTGCGTATCCGTCTCAGCCACACCTTTCCTTTGGCCGAAGCGGCTGCTGCCCACCGCTTGCTGGAGCAGGGATCCGTTCTCGGCAAAATTGCCTTAACCATTCCCGATTAGGCTGGCTAAGGGAGGCCCTGCCCAGCTCCGCCTATGGCTGACCCACTTACCCCTCACCTGCTGGAGAACGAGAGCTTCTATGAGAACGCCCTCTGCTGGCTGGGGCGGCCGCAGACGGTCTATCGGCTGCTGAGCGAAGCGGTTTTCCCACCAATTTCCTCGTGGGTGCGCGGAGAAGTGGATAGCCGTTCTTTTAACCACTGGCAGCCGGAAGACGTGCGCACCTTTCTCTACCCGGTGGTGGCCCTAGGAGACGAGGAGACGCTTGTCCTTGCCAGCGAGGCTCTCCTACTTTGCGGCATCGGCACCTACTACAATCCCTGCGACCTGGCAATTGTGGTGTTCGTGCAGCAGCCCCAAGAGCTGTTTAGCCAACTGATGCAACGCATCCGCCGCACCGAAGCCATCATCACCCGCGGGCCAGAAGTGCGCATGCTTTCGGAACAGGTGAGCCTGGCCAAGCGAGGACAAGACTACATCAACACCAAATACTTGGTCTGGCCCTACGCCCTTTCTGCTGCCGCTCAAGAGACTCTGGTTAAGCAAGGGATCAGCATTATTCGCCTTTCGCCCCCAGAGGCTGCTTTGCCCTTTGGAGGCTAAGCGAAAATAGGGATCCCTTATCCCCAGTTTTCTATGGCCAGTGCCCACCTGCCGCCCCTCATTCAAGCAATGTTGGAGCCGGGGTTTTACCCCCATCCGGTGCGGGAGCCGATCCAGCTTCTCCAAACCCACATCTCCTATGTTCTCCTGACGGGCGACTACGCCTACAAAGTGAAGAAGCCCGTGGACTTTGGCTTTCTAAACTTCTCCACCCTGGAGCGGCGGCGCCACTTTTGCCAAGAAGAGCTGCGCCTAAACCAGCGCGGGGCGCCGGGGCTTTACCTCCAGGTGTTGCCCATTGGGCAAACCCAAGGCCGGTTTCAGCTTGGCAGCAGTGGCGAGCCGGTGGAGTACACCCTTAAAATGCGGCAGTTTCCCCAAGAGCAACTCTTCAGCAACCTCCTCGAGCGGGGGGAGCTGACGCCAGCCTTGATGGAGGAGCTGGGACGGGTGGTGGCAGCCTTTCACGCCCAGGCTGAGACCAACGACTACATCCGCAGCTTTGGCCGGCCAGAGCGGGTACGGGAGGCCTTTGACGAAAATTACGCCCAAACCCAGCGCTACGTGGGCGGTCCCCAGACGGCTGAGCAGTATCAGGAGACCCAAGCCTACACGGAGCGCTTTTTTGCCGAGCGGCAGGAGCTGTTTTACCAGAGAATGGCCCAAGGCCGCATCCGCGAAGGCCACGGGGATCTGCATCTTGGCAACCTCTGTTGGTGGGAAGGCCAGATCTTGCTGTTTGATTGCATCGAGTTCAACGAGGCTTTCCGCTTTGTGGATACGATGTACGACGTATCCTACGCGGTGATGGATTTGGACGCCCGCCACCGCCCCGATCTGGGCAATGCCTATTTAAACACCTATCTGGAAGAAACGGGTGACTGGGAAGGACTGAAGATCTTGCCCATTTACCTCAATCGCCAGGCCTATGTGCGGGCCAAGGTTACCTCTTTTCTGCTGGACGATCCTGCCGCTGCGGAAGCTGACAAAGCCAATGCCTTCCACACTGCCGCCCGCTACTACCGACTGGCCTGGGAATACACGCTTCCCAAACAGGGACAGTTGTTTTTGATGGCTGGCCTCTCGGGAGCGGGCAAAAGTACAGCGGCCCGGTACCTAGCCCGGCAGCGGGGAGCCATTCACATTCGCTCCGATGCCGTGCGCAAGCACTTGGCCGGGATCCCTCTGCGGCAGCGGGGGGGGTCGGAGGTGTACACGCCAGAGATGACCGAGAAGACCTACCGCCGCCTGGTGCAATTGGGCGTGGAGTTGGCCCGAGAGGGTTATAGCGTAATTCTCGACGCCAAGTTTGACCGGCAAGCGCTGCGGGGCATGGCCATTGAACAGGCCCAAAAGTGCGGGATTCCCTTGCGCATCCTCCACTGTTACGCCCCTGAACCTGTCCTCCGTGAGCGTCTGCAACGGCGTATGGCCGCAGGTACAGTCGAGGGAGGAAACCTAGCCGACATTGCCGATGCCACTGCCGATCTCCTTGCCCAGCAGCAGGCGCAGTGGCAGGATTTTTCCGAGGGGGAACGGTCTTACTTGACGGTGTTGGACACCAGTCAAGATTGGCAAGCGCAACTGCAGGAGATCACCAGTGAGCGAGGTAACGGCTAAGGATTTGCACTTGATGCCGTTGTTTGAAGGCTTTTCCCCCGAGGTACTCGAGCCGCTAGCCCGTCAGATGGCGCTGCGCTCCCATGCCGTCAACCAGGCCATCGTGTTGCAAAATGACTGGGGCAGTACCGTCTATTTCATCCTAGAGGGTTGGGTCAAGATTCGCACTCACGATACAGAGGGGCGGGAGATTACCCTCACCATTCTCGGCCCAGGCGAGATCTTTGGAGAGATGGCCGCTTTGGATGAGGCGCCTCGTTCCAGCGATGTGGTTGCCTTAACACCGACCAAGGTTTGTTCTCTGTCGGCCCAGCATTTTCTAGCTTTCTTGGCTGCCAATGCCCAGGCTGGCATTCGCCTTGCCCAGCTCATGTCCCGCCGTCTGCGGCAGCTTAACCGGCGGCTGCAGTTGCGCGAGGCCAGCAGTGTTGCCCGCGTGGCCGATATTCTCCTCTTCTTGGCCGAATCCCGGGGCTGGGTCAGCCGCAGCGGTGTGGAAATCCCCAACTTACCCCATCGGGAGCTGAGCAGCTTAAGCGGCTTAGCTAGGGAGACCGTTACCCGCGTTCTCTCCAAGCTAGAACGAAAGGAGTTGATCCGCCGGGATCGCAGCCGCAACATTCTCTGTATTCCGCAGCTGGAGGCCCTGGAAAAGCTCCTTGGCTAAACTAGGGCGCTACCTGTTGCCAAAGACCTCCTGAGCACCCTAAAATAGGGGCTACGGAAAGCCGGGATAGCTCAGTTGGTAGAGCAGAGGACTGAAAATCCTCGTGTCACCAGTTCGAATCTGGTTCCTGGCATCCTATCTTGTTTTCCTGAGCTTTTCGAGATAGGTCCACACCCTAGGTTGGGAGCTTGCTGGCGCTGGCAAGTTGGCCACCAGGCAGCCCCCCTAGTTTTCGCGGCGCACAACACTTTCATGCCAGTGGCCCAGGATTTTGTCGGACAGGGCGCTCAAGGCCACAAAGATTAGGATCCCCAGGCCAGTCAGCAGCACCAGAGCGGCAAACATGCGGGGCACCTGTAAGTTAAAGCTGGAGATCAAAATCTGGTAGGCGATCCCAGCCCGCTCCCCGCCGCTACCTGCAACAAACTCGGCCACCACCGCTCCAATGAGAGAAAGGCCACCGCTGATGCGCAAGCCCCCGAGGAAATAGGGCAGGGCGCTGGGCAGGCGCAGGTAGATCAGAGTTTGCCAGCGATTGGCCTTGTACAGTTGAAACAGGTTGAGCAGGTTGTGATCGACGCTGTTTAACCCCAGAGTAGTGTTGGAGAGAATGGGGAAGAAGGCAACAATCCAGGCGCAGACCACCATGGCCGCAAAGGTGTTGTTGCGCAGCCAGATGATAATGAGTGGCGCGATGGAAATGATGGGCGTTGTCTGCAAAACCACCGCATAGGGGAAAAGGCTGCGCTCAATCCATTTGCTCTGGCTAAACAAAACGGCCAGCAACAGCCCAGAGATGGCAGCCAAGAGGAAAGCCACCACGGTAACCTGCAAGGTAACCAGCAGAGAGGGAAAAAGGGATCCCCACTCCTTCACCAGGGTTCTGGCCACCAAAACCGGCCCCGGCAACAGGTAAGGGGGAACCCCTGTCAGCCGCACCGCCACCTCCCAAAGCCCCAGAAAAAGGAGGCCGACAATCCCAGGGGCAATCACATCCGGATTGAGCCACCTGCCCAGATCCAACCGCTGGGGAGAAGTCGGCAGGCCAGAGCCAGCTACCTCAGCCTCACTGCGGGGGCCGGGCCTGAGTCTCTTTTTCACCCCACCGCCCAGAGCCCCAGCCGACCCATGCCAAGACCAGTGCTCCGGCAGGACAGGCAGGGATCCCAGCCGGCGATCCAGGAACTGGAAAAGGAAGGCAAGGAGATCCACCATAGAGAAAAGCAGGCACCCTGTCAGCGCAACCGTCCAACCGAGAGAGGAGGTAGGCAAGGCTCCTGAGGCGTGTTGCCCATAGCCTCGCGCAAACGGGCTGCCACCTCCCGACAGTAGTCGTTGTAAAGGGGCGAGGTGCGAAAGTCTTCTGAACGAGGATAGGGAGCATCGATGGGGATATCCGCCACTACTCGCCCCGGACGAGCCGCCATGACCACGACACGGTTGGAGAGGTAGACGGCCTCGTAAATGTTGTGGGTAACAAAGATTACCGTCCACCGCTGCTCCTGCCACAGCTCCAGCAGCTCACTGTTTAATTTGCTGCGGGTGATCTCGTCCAAAGCTCCAAACGGCTCGTCCATGAGCAGCACCTGGGGCTGGGTGACGAGGGCGCGGGCAATGGAAACGCGCATGCGCATCCCCCCTGAGAGCTCGCGGGGAAAACTGTGCTCAAACCCTTGCAAGCCCACCTGGCGCAGCGCCTGCAATACCTTGGGCTCCGCTTTCTCCCTAGGCTCGCCCGCCAACTTCAGCGGCAAGCGCACATTCTCCATCACCGTGGCCCAGGGCAGGAGGGCTGGCTCCTGGAAGACAAAAGCCAACTTGGGTTCCACCGGGCGGCTGGGGAGGTTTTGCTGGCAGTGGCCCCCCCACTCAATAGAGCCACTGGTCAACTGCCCCAGGCCGGCAATTAGCCGGAGCACTGTACTTTTCCCACAGCCCGAGGGCCCCACCAAGCTGACAAACTGCCCCTCTGGAATGGCTAGGCTCATATCCTGCAAGGCCACTGTGCCGTTGGCATAGACCTTGCTGACGTGGTTGAGAAGAATCATCGGGGCAGGCATGGCTTACTTTTCCCGGCTCAGGGATCGGCGAGGAAGCGCTAAACTAATCGTACTCCTGCCGCCGCCGCAACTTGTTGACATACTCCCCGCCCTAAAGGGCATTCGCGACAGCGGGCCGTAGGCCGGGGATTCTCGTTCTTGGTTCCACGAGCGCACTTACCCTGTCAGGTT